>CAYUDF010000424.1:0-3806 GCA_964443465.1 uncultured bacterium | reverse complement strand
TCAAGCTATCGAACGGGCCCAGGGGGCGGCTGAAAAAGGCGACTCCCTCGGCGCCGGCATAAATGTTACCGGCCTCCGGGGATCCTCTTCGGTGTTTTTGATGGAGGCCATCCGCGAACGGGCCGGCCAGCCGGTGGTTGTGGTGTGCCCCGACCAGGAAACGGCCGAAGATGTGTTCTCCGACCTGGGCACGATCTCTCCGGCGCGCACGCTGTTGTTTCCGGAACGGGACATCCTGCCGCAACGCCACGAGGTCGGCGAAAACCTCGCCGTCCGGGGCGACCGTAACGAGGTCCTGCTCCGTATCCTCGCCGGCAAGGCGGACGTGGTGGTCACCAGCCTGCTGGGTTTTCTGGAGAAGACGATTCCGGTCGACAGACTCACCGCCAGCCGGACCACGATCGCCAAGGGCGACACGGTCGATCTGGAAGATCTGCGCGAAGGGCTGGTCAACGTCGGTTATTACGCAGTCTCGCTGGTCGAAGAAGCGGGCCAGTTCGCGGTCCGGGGTTCGATCGTGGATATCTTCGACCCGTCGTGGCAGCACCCCGCGCGCATCGAACTGTTTGACGACGAAGTGGATTCGATCCGTTCGTTCGATCTGGACTCGCAGCGCTCGATCGAACATATCGAATCGGTTTCGGTGTTGCCGGCGGCGAGTGTGCCTTATGACGAGGATGTCACTACCGGACTGGAGAGCTACCTGCGAGGCGCCGGTTTTGAGCAGGACGTGATCGCCCGGATCAGAGAAGAAGTGTCGCACAACCGCCACTCGTACCTGTGGCGGCGCTACGCCCCGGCGCTGGGCGTAAACGGTTCGTTGATGGATTTCTTCCGGGAGAAACCGCTGTTGTGGTTTTTCCAGATGGAGGGACTCAACCGCGCGTGGCAGCGGCTGACCGACGACATGGAATATGCGCAGGAGCGCCCGGCGGAGGATTACCCGCTTCTCGCACTGGAAGATTATCTCCACGCACCGCTGTATTTCGACAGTTATGGCGCGCCGTCGGTCCGTGTGTGGGATCTGTCGGCGGCGGCGGTCTCCCGCGTCAAGTCCGCCAAGCCCGCTCCGGAGACCGACCAGGACACAGACACACCCTACCCAGACACACCGGAACCGGTGGTGGCGTTTGAGCCGATACACGAGGGCCAGAAAGTGGTCCGGTTCCGGACCACGGAACACCCCAATGTTGTCGGCAAGCTCGACCCTTTTTTTAATACGATAAAAAATCTCTACGACAACAACTGTTCGATACACATCTATTCGGAAACGCCCACACAACGCGAACGTCTTGCCGACATGCTCGAAGAGAAGGAAAACCTCGTCCACCTGCCGGTGGGGTGGATCCGCTCGGGTTTTGTGTGGGACGAGGTCGCCATCGCCGTTTTCACAGACCACCAGATTTTTAACCGCATCCTGCCGCGGCCGCGTAAAAAGCTGAAAAAGAGGCGCGTGCAGGGATTCCGGCACGAGCACCTGCAGCTGGGTGACTTTGTGGTCCACGTCCACTACGGGATCGGCCGTTTTACGGGGCTGGAAAAAATCGGCGGTAACGGAGACGCCAACGGTCAGGAGACGGAGTGCCTGGTGTTGCGTTACCACGGCGGCGATCTGATCTATGTGCCGCTCGACCAGATGCACCTGGTTGAAAAGTATGTGGGCAAGGAAGGTGTGGTTCCGCGGATCGACAAGCTGGGTTCCAACCGCTGGGTCAAAACAAGGGAAAAAGCGAAAAAGGCGATTGAAGACGTCGCCCGCGAACTGCTCGAGATATACGCCACCCGCGAGGTGGCGCAGGGATACGCGTTTGGCCGGGACACGCAGTGGCAGCGCGATCTGGAAGCGGCGTTTCCATTCGAAGAAACGCCCCACCAGCTGCGCGCCACCGAAGAGATCAAGGTCGACATGGAGAAGGACCGGCCGATGGACCGGCTGGTATGCGGCGACGTCGGATACGGCAAAACGGA
Organism: uncultured bacterium; assembly: GCA_964443465.1. Taxonomy (GTDB): domain Bacteria; phylum Krumholzibacteriota; class Krumholzibacteriia; order WVZY01; family JAKEHA01; genus CAYUDF01. The sequence continues at coordinate 1,838 of CAYUDF010000424.1, read as the reverse complement.
AGTGGCGATACGCGCTGCGTTCAAGGCGGTGGCGGAGGGTAAACAGGTTGCCGTGTTGGTGCCGACCACGCTGCTCGCGTTTCAGCACTTCAAGACGTTTCGCGAACGCATTGTCAACTACCCGCTGGAAATCCGCATGCTGAGCCGCTTTGTGACAAAGTCCGAGCAGAACCGCACCGTCGAGGGCCTCAAGAACGGTTCCGTCGACGTGGTGATCGGTACACACCGGTTGCTCTCAAAAGACATCGAGTTCAAGGACCTGGGCATTTTGATCATCGACGAGGAACACCGTTTCGGTGTCAAACACAAAGAGAAGTTGAAGCGGTTGATGAAAGCGGTTGATGTGTTGTCGCTCACCGCCACGCCGATACCGCGGACGCTGTACATGTCGCTGTCGGGGCTGCGCGAGATTTCGGTAATCGACACGCCCCCGCGAAACCGGCACCCGGTCAAAACGGAAGTGGTGCCGTTTGACGAAGAAGTGATCCGCCGCGCCATCACCGAAGAGGTCTCGCGCGACGGGCAGGTGTTTTTTGTGCACAACCGGGTCAAGTCGATTCAATCGGTGCAGTCGTTTCTGGAACGCATGCTGCCCGGAATCCGATTCTGTGTCGCCCACGGGCAGATGAGCGAAAACCAGCTCGAAGAGATCATGCTGGAGTTTATGGATCACAAGTACGACGTTCTGATCTCCACCATGATTATCGAATCGGGCCTGGACATCCCCAACGTCAACACGATTATCATCAACCGCGCCGATCGTTTCGGTCTCGCGCAACTGTACCAGCTGCGGGGTCGGGTGGGACGCCGCGAACTGCAGGCGTACGCGTACTTTCTGATTCCCCGGCAGTTTGCGCTCACCGAAAGCGCCGCCAAACGGCTGCAGGCGATGGAAGAGTTCGAGGAACTGGGCAGCGGGTACCGCCTGGCGATGCGCGACCTGGAAATCCGCGGCGCGGGTAACGTGCTGGGCCTCCAGCAGCACGGTCACGTTGCGGCCATCGGTTTTGAGCTGTACTGCAAGATGCTGAAGTCAGCCGTCGAGAAATTACGCGGTGAGGAAGATATCCCCGTGCTCGACTGCAAGGTCGAATCTCCCTACAACTATTATATCCCCGAAGACTACGTGGAAGACGCCGACGAGCGGATGATGATCTACAAACGTATGGCGGGTATCGCGTCGACCGAGAAACTGGAGGAGCTGTCGGAAGAGTTGACCGACCGTTTCGGAGACATGCCGCCGCCGGGCCGTGAGCTGTTTGACCTGGCCAACGTCAAGCTGATGGCCGGCCTGCAGGGCATCGCCCTGGTGAAGTTCAGGCTGGACCGGTCCGCCGCCGAAAAGGCCCAAAACGCGGCCCGGCTGGAGCGGGCGTTGAGCGGCGTGGGCCGGGTGGCGCAGAATGCCAGCGCCGCATTGGGCGCCGGTGGCGCCGACAGGGGCACGGCGGAGTTTGAATTTGCCCCCGACCGGGCCTTCGATTCTCAACAGTGCCTGAAGCTGGTTGAAACTTTTGGGGATCAACTGTTGTTTAAAGCAGGGAAGCCGTTCGGCCTGAGGCTCACGTCCGAGCCGGCCGACCGGGTGCTTTCGGATGCCAGAAATCTGTTGCAAGTGGCTTATTTTTCAACTAAAATGTGAGTTTACACACGGGTACGCGGACGGCCGAGCCGGTCGAACGGTCCCGTGATTTGTCGTATTTGGAACTTCGTGTCCGGAGGCCGCCGGGCCATCCGGGCCCCCCGAATTTGTATAATTACCTGAATATATCAATCCGGTGAAAATCTGTTTCCTGGATTCGCCGAACGGGAGATCGGGCGGGTCCGTTTTTTTGATT
>CAYUDF010000423.1:0-3807 GCA_964443465.1 uncultured bacterium | reverse complement strand
ACCGGTATTGCACAAACCGCGGGCAAAGTTGAGAAGCCAGGCCGGGGCGATCGAGGCTGTATACAAACAAGTCCGAATGTGGCGGGAACGCGGCGTTCAGGTATTCGGCATCCGGACGCCGATCGGCCTCGCGCGTCGTGAGCACGAAAACGCCCGATTCGAAATTTCGATGAAGGAGCTGATAGGCGGATTTACGGCGGCTGGTGGGCGGTTTCTGAGTATTTCACACGGCGGATATGCTACCTACGACGGATCTCATCTGGGTAGCCGCGAGGCGATTCGTTACACGAAGGATCTGGCCAGACGGATTAAAAATCAGCCGCGGGGCAGGTAGCTGCCCCGGCGACTGTATCGGGTGGGCGGGTTGTTATTCTTCGTTGTCCTTGTTCAGGATCTTCAGGACATCCTCCAGCGTCTGACGGTCGGCGGACTTCATTTTTTCCTTCAACTGTATCTTCAGGACGTCTTTTTCTCCCGTTTCTTCGGATGCGATTTCGTCCATACCCAGCGCTGTGCGTATCGTATTGATATAGGGTAGTGGCTTGATCGGTTTTTCAACGACCAGGATGGTGCCGGCTTTTGATTTGGCTGCCGTCAGTTTTGCCAGGTCTCCTTCGCCGAATTCGTCTTTGGCGTGGGCGGTGACCACAACCACCGGAATGCCCGCACGATCCTTGTTTTTCTGAATGTACTTGTAGAATTTCAAACCCGACATTTTGGGCATGACCAGATCGAGCGATATCACGTCCGGTTTTTTTTCCGTCATCCGGTCGAGCGCTTCTTTGCCGTTTGCCGCGAGAGCCACATCAAAACCCGCGTCTTCCAGCAACGTTTGCAGGTATAGCCTCAGGTTGGGCTCGTCATCGACCACCAACACGGTTTTTCCAATATTATCAGCCATGGTGATCCCCTTTGTTACTTTTTCGATTCGGCGGTTTTGGCCTTTGGCAGTTTTTTTCTCGGAAGTTCGATGGTGAACATGGTGCCCCTTCTGAGAGTTGATTCAAAACTCACCTTGCCGCCGTGATCGTACACGATTCTGCGGGTGACGAGAAGGCCCAGCCCGGTACCCTGACCGGACGCCTTCGTGGTAAAAAAATTCGAAAATATCTTCTGTTTTACGTCGTAGTCCATTCCTGTGCCGTTGTCTTTTACTTCGTAAAAGATCGTCCGGTCCTTCTCGTAGCAGCAAATCTCGATCTTTTTGAGCTTTTTATCGCTGACAACGCAGGCATCGATAGCGTTGGACACCAGGTTGGCCAGGCACGTGTGGATACCCTCGGAATCCATCAGGGCCGGCTTGATTGTCTCGTCGAGGTTGGCGGTCATTATGATATCGGACTTTTTCGCCAGGTCCTGGAACAACTCAAATACTTCCCTGGCGATACCCACCGGGTCGGCCGTTTCGACCTGAATTTCCGATCCCCTCGCAAACTGCAGGTACTCCTTCACCACCGTCGAGATCTTGGAGATATTGGTTTCGAGCATGCTCCAGCCGTTTGATACCAGTTCGGTGTTTTCCCGCTGAAGCCCCGAGTTGACCACGTACATGCCGCCCTCCAGCCCCATGAGTATATTCTTGATACCGTGGGCCAGACCGGCGACCGTCTGTCCAACGGCGGCAAACCTTTCGATGTCCAGTTTCTCCTGCTCGATCTGCTGGAGTCGTTCCTGCAGCTTTATCATTTCGGAAATATCGAGCGACATCTCGATGACACGATCGACTTTTTTACCGTTCATCTTGAGCGGCGCCGCGGTAACAATGTAGTGGGTTCTTTCTCCCATCTTGTTTATGCCCAATTGCAGCGAGGTCCCGGTTTCACCGCTACGAAACGCTTTAACCGCCGGGCACTTCTTGCAGACTTTGTCGGCGCCCTTGTACATCTGGTAGCAGTATTTTGTTCCTTTTTTGGAAAATGTCTGCCTGAACTGCGCGTTGCTGTCGATGATTTTAAAATTCTTGTCGATCACCGAAATGTAGCAGGGGACGTTGTCAAACAGCAGCCGGTATTCCTTTTCCAGGTTCATCCGGTCGGTGATATCAACGGCCATTTCGATGACATAGGGAATTTTGCCCTTTTTGTCCTTGTACGCCGAGATGTGGACCATGTAGTGGCGGACGTTGCCGTCTTTGTCGGTGTTTTCGCTGTGGTCGATCCGGGTCTTACCGTCCTTGAACGTTTTCACGGCCGAACAGTTGGCGCATTTTCTGTTTTTGTTTTTGTAAACCTGGAAGCATTTCTTGGCGCGCCAGTCGGGATACGTCTTTTTGGCGCGCCTGTTGGCCTCGACGATCTCGAAACCCTTGTTGATCACGATAATTTCGAGGGGGATCTGGTCAAAAAGGGCTTTGCGTGGCCATTCTATGATCGTGTGCCCTGGCTTCATTTCTTTTTTGCTTTCTTGAAAAAGTCGTCGATAAAACCCAGAAAAATGGGTATGTCGAGCGGTTTTTCGAAAAATTTCAACGGTTCGGGTATCGCCTTGTTCCGGACCAGTCGCCTGAACGCCGTTCCCTTGAACGTGTACGCGCTTTCGTAAGCGCTGATGATGATGCAGGGGATCTTTTTCAGTTTTGCGTCTGTTTTGATCTCCTGGTACAACGTGACGCCGGTCTTGCGCGGCATCATGATGTCGAGGCATATGAGGTCGGGCATTTCCTGTATGGCGAGGTCAAACCCTTCCTTGCCGTCCGACGCCGATACCACGTCGTAGTTGTTGTCCTCCAGCAGCAGTCTGATGTACTGGACGATGTCGGGCTCGTCGTCGATTATGAGGATTTTCTTTTTCGGAAGTTTGTCGGTTTTTGCTCTCGGCATGTTTCGGCTCCTGAGCGGGTTACGGACATGTCGAATTGATTATAACCAATATATTCCCCGATAACGGAATCTTTTTGATTACAGGTCCCGGGAGCAGAGCAGGAGACACGGGGTCTAATCCTCTTCTTTTTCCCGGCCGTGGAGAAACTTCCAGAAACAGACAAAACCAACGAGATAAGCGATCGCCAGCAGGTAGAGAATCCCCTTGGTCTGCAGCATGAATTCGTGAAGCGTATTGATACTTTCGCCCATGGTTACACCTCCTGCCTAGTGAGTCCCTTTGTATTCCGGGTGTTCATAAAACACCGGCATCCGCTTGACGACAAACCGGTAGATTGTCAGCCCCACCGTAATAACAAATACCGAAATCCCGACTTCCATCCAGTTGGGATAGTAGCGCTGACTCGCCGGTAGATGCCAGTTGAAGCATATAACGACGATATTGAGCCGGTTGAGCACGATACCGAGGACGGTCCATATTGCCGTCCCGCGGATCAGTTTTGCGTTCTTTTCGCGGACGCCGATCGCGTACGCAAGGCACGGAAAAAGAACAAACCCGAATATCTCCAGCAGAAACCACAACCCCCACCCGGTCAAAAGCAGGTGCCAGTTGTTGCCCAGCGCGACGCCAAAGACCTTGATAGTGAAGTAGGCGGCGAGCACCATCGACGCCCCCTTGCCGAACCCGAACACCACGTCATTCATGGATTGTCTGTGTTCGTCGTCCATCTTGTCGCGGAAGTTTTTACCCGCAAGGGTGCCCTCGAATATCACCATCGATAACCCCGCCGCGATACTGGATACAAAAAAGAAAATCGGCAGGTACGGCGAGTACCACAGAGGGTGCAGCTTCGACGGGGCGATCAGAAACAGCGCGCCCAGCGACGACTGGTGCAGTGTGGACAGGACCACACCCATGATGGTCAGCAGCAACGTGAGCCGGAGGACCACCTTTCTCAGTTTATTTGCTCCGAGCCACTCGAGCGCG
>CAYUDF010000422.1:0-3808 GCA_964443465.1 uncultured bacterium | reverse complement strand
GTTCCCGATGACGATTTTGACGACATACTGATTGTGGACTGCAACGCCCGCACGATGCTGGGGGCGGGCGGCACCGCTTACGTCAATTCAACAACACCGTGTGAGTGTGCGACAAACCAGATCCCCACGCTGAGCCTGGAACCCTCCGGTCTGGATTTTGGATACCTGGAAGACACGAGATCATTCGAGATTATCAACATAGGAGGCGGGACGCTGTCGTGGAGCCTGTCGGAATCGATCGACTGGCTCACACTGTCGTCCTACAGCGGCATTAATACTGAAACCATCATTGCAACGATCGACAGGTCGGGAGTTTCACAGGGTGTGAACCGGGGTACGATCGAACTGTCTTCAGATGCCGGCAACAGGACGATCCTGGTACTTATGACCGTTGTGGTTACGGACCCCATCCTCGACTTGAGTACCACGACTTTGCAATTCAGCGAGTTTCAGGAAACTCAACCGCTTCTGATATTCAACGAGGGGGCCGGCAACCTCAACTGGAGTATCACCAGCGATCAGCCGTGGTTGACGGTTCTCCCCGCCGCCGGTGTGAACGATACAGAAGTTTCAGTTTCCGTCGATCGTTTTGGCATGGCGCAGGAAACCCATTACGGCAATCTGACGGTGACATCAGATGGAGGCAGCGAAACAGTGGTTGTAACCATGAAAATGCCGCCTATCGAACCTGTTCTTGCAGTATCGCCATCCCACCTCAGATACGAAGTGAATGAAACGCTCCATGGATTTGATGTTACAAACCTGGGTGTCAATGACTTGCATTGGTCTGTAGCGAGCGAACAAACGTGGTTGTCGATTGAGCCGAGTTCGGGGACCAATAATACCATTGTTGGCGTAACGATTGATCGTACGTCGCTACCGTCTGGTGGAAACCACGGTAGCATTCAAATCACTTCAGACGGCGGTGATGCTGCCGTTACCGTTTTTGCGCTCGTCGGCAAAAGATTCTTAAACGTTAAGCCCGTTTCACTCTACTTCGAGAACTCTTTGATCGAATTGTATTTTGACATTTCTTTTCTCGGGCCGGGGCCGGTGAACTGGTTTGTTGACAACAACGGTGATGAGTGGGTGACGGCGAATCCGGTTGTAGGTGTGGGCAGCAGTCGGGTATCCGTATATGTCGATCGATACGGTCTGATTGATGGCGATTACACAGGTACACTGACCGTGTCGACTGAACCTTACATAGAACCTAAAAATGTAAGTATCTATATGACGGTAGGGACCGTTGTTCCGGTTCCAGTCCTGAATGTCTCGCCGACCACTCTTCTTTTTGGGGAGAATGAAAGTATACAGTTCATGAACATTTTCAATACAGGTATGGCAGAACTTAACTGGAACATCGTTAGCGATCAGCCGTGGTTGACGGTTCATCCGGTAGCCGGAACTAATGACAAGATGGTTGATGTACATGCCGACAGGACCGGGTTTGGGGTGGGAGAGTACTTTGGCAACTTAACCGTATCTTCTAACGGTGGAAGTTTCGTTGTGCCCGCGACTATGGAGGTCCAGCCAAATATACCGATACTGAGTGTAACTCCGACTTTACTTGAATTCGGAAACCAGGACGACATTGAAAACATTGAAGTGACCAACCAGGGAAACGGCGACCTCATTTGGGCCATTGCCAGCGATCAAACGTGGATGACCGTTGCTCCCTCCGCCGGTACGAATGACAGGACGGTATCTGCTCTGGTCGACAGAACCGGGCTGGCCGAAGGTGCGCATACCGGATATCTGTCGATAACCTCAAACGGTGGGGACGCCACCGTGCGTGCCGACATCTGGATCGGGACCCTGCCTCCTGCGCTTGCCGTCAGTCCGGGAGTCCTGGAGTTCTCCCCTTCCGTCACAGGTCAATCATTCACTATCACAAATACGGGCGAGCAACAACTTGACTGGACTGTCAGCGCCGACCGGCCGTGGATTGAGATTGTCCCGCCTCTGTCAGGCGTTGACGACGCGACGGTTGTTGTTAATGTCAGCCCGGAGGCCGTACCCGATGGGGACGTACAGACTGGTAGTGTCAACGTGAGTACGAACGCGGGCTCAAAAAGTGTGGAGATCAAATACTATCCGCAACCCCCTCCAACGGAAGACAAAATAGCGTTGTACTCCGACGCGGAATTTACCAGCACACAATTTGTTGATAACGGGCCGACCGGGGGAGTTATCCCTGTTTACTTCCTACACAGCGACCATACCGGTTCCGCGTATGCGTTTTTTCATATCGACGTTTCGTATCTCGGTTGGCAATTGTTAAGCGAATCATGGAACTACTCTGTGTACGATGGCTCTTCCGTGGATGGCGTCATTTTCTTCTATGAAAACTGTGAGCCGGGTTACAAGTATCTGGGGGTGGCCAATTTTGTGGGTACCGATCCCGTGGATTGCGAACTGCTTTCGTTTATTTCGGTTGAGGCGGCGGATTGTTTCTGGGATTGGATCGAGGTCCGGTCCAATCGGGGGTTTGTGAATATGGATTGCAGTGCACCGACACAGCATATGACATGGGGAAGAATTAAGGCGATGTACGCGGACGATAAGCCGGTGATTCCGAAGCGGCGTTGAGCCGCAGCCGGCTGATTTGGATATCTAGTCCCAGGTTTCGGCGCCGTGGCAGGTGGCGCCGTTGAGGCCGGTGCATCCACCGTTCTGGAACCGGCCACCTCGAAGAAGAGAAACGTTTTTAGTCCCGTTGACGTGCAGGGCAGGATCGATGATCACCATCGATGCGTTAACGACCGTCTCGTGGCATTCCTCACAATCCAGTCCTTCATCTACGACGTGTTTCTTGTGCTCACCGCTCAGATCTTCCAGGTCGCTGCCGACGTTGTGGCACGATCCGCAGGCCGCCTGGTTGGTTCCCGTCCACAACGGGTTGTTGGTCGCGTATCCGCCGGCAAAATTGCCGTGGCAGTATGTGTTGCTGCACCTGGCGCTGCCGCGGCTCCACGAAGCGGACGACCCGGCCAGCGGACTCCACGTGATCTCCGCGATTTCATCCACGCCGAGGTGTCCGATTGTCAGAAGGGTGGACGGTACACGGTGACAGTCCGAGCAGGCGAACGCGTCCGCCTGTGCGCCGCCTTCCATATGTGCTGTGTGCGCGCCGACGGCCAGCTGGCTGAAAAGGGTCTCTCCCTCCAGCCCGACAGGTGGGGCGCCCGTCAGATTGTCGGTCCCGCCATGACATTGTATACACACTTCCGGGCCGGTACCGTGGCAGTCATCGCACAAGGCCGGGTCCCGGGTCAGAATTTCCACCTGGCCGTTTACGTGCAGAGCCGTGTTCACGATATTGAGCAACGTGTCGACAACGGAAGCGTGGCAATCACCGCAGGTCAACCCGGCGGTATTGATGTGGTAAGGATGTATCCATAAGAGGCGGTCGGGGTCACTTCCCACGTCGTGGCACGATCCGCACGTCGCCTGGTTTACACCGGTCCACACCGGGGCGTTGGCCGTCTCGCCGCCCGTAAAGTTGCCGTGGCAGTAAGTATTGGTGCAGGAGGCGCTGCCCCGGATCCAGGATGAGGCCGGTCCCGCCAGCGGACCCCATGTCAGTTCTGCGGTTTCATCGGGGTCGAGATGGCCGGGGGCAATCATGGCCGCGGGTACCACGTGGCATTCCGAACAGGCAAATGCGTCTGCCTGTGTGTCACCTTCCAGGTGCGTGGTATGGGCGCCGACGGCGAGCTGGCCGGTCGCCGTTTCGCCCTCCAGGCCCAACGGCGGGGCGCCGGTCTGGTTGTCGGTTCCGCCGTGACACTGGATGCACACCTCG
>CAYUDF010000421.1:0-3811 GCA_964443465.1 uncultured bacterium | reverse complement strand
ATTGCCTGCACCAGCCTCGGTGTTGTGCGCGAGTTGCTCGGCTCCGGCACGCTGCTTGGTATCCAGGTGATGCCCGACAGCTACGAACCGTGGACGATCATGGTCCTGCCGGGTGGCGCGTTTTTTGTGCTCGGCGGCTGGTTGCTGCTGTTTAACTATCTGAAAGAGAGAAAGCGGGTGAAGACGGCATGAATACCGCTTCGCCGATACAGATTTTTATAGACGCCTGCCTGATCAACAACTTCGTGCTGGCGATGTTCCTGGGCATCTGTCCGTTTCTGGGCGTATCCGGCAAGACGGACACGGCGTTGCGCATGGGCGCGGCCGTCTGTTTTGTCATGCTGGTCAGCTCGACGGCGGCATTCGGCATCCACCACGCATTGGTGGCCATCGACGCGCCCTACCTCCACCTGATATCCTACATCGTTGTGATCGCTTCGTCGGTCCAGCTGGTGGAGATGTTTATCAAAAAATTCAGCCCGGCCTTGTTTCGCGCGCTGGGTATCTTTCTGCCGCTCATTACAACCAACTGCGCGATCCTCGGCGTGGCGCTGTTCCAGACCAACCGCCAGTACGATTTTGTGCAGTGCCTGTCATTTGCGCTGGGCGCGGGGGTTGGATTCACGCTGGCGCTGGTCCTGATGTCCGGGCTTCGCGAACGCCTCGAGCTGTCCGACGTGTCGTCGGTGGTCAAGGGCGCTGCGCTGACTTTGATGATCGCCGGCATTCTGTCGATGGCATTTATGGGTTTTGCGGGGATGGGGAAATAACGTGTTGTACCACTTACTGATATCGGCGGCCGTGGTCGTCGGATTGCTTGGGTTGTGGATCGGTGTACAGGCACTGGCGCGCAGGCAACGGGGCGACGATTGTGACGGCACCGACATGGGAATGTGCGGGTGTTGCGCCCACGAACGGGCCAGCCGTTGCAGCATGAAGCTGGCGGAACCGGACGCGGAGTGATTCAGATATGAAAAAAGAATTGAAATCAAACGTCAACCGGCGGACTTTTCTGAAAGCCGCCGGTGCGCTGAGTATCGGCGCTCTCGCCGGCGGTGTGCTGCAATCAAAATTTGATGTGGCGGGTTTCGGCCGCGGTCTCAAAAAAGTGTCGCAGACACGTGTGGCCATGGGCACCTGGGTGACCGTAACGGCCGTCCACGATTCGCGGGACCTGGCCGAACAATCCATCGGTACCGTATTCGAAGAAATGACCCGGTCGATCGCCGTATTCAACCGGTTTGACCCGGTCTCCCCTGTGTCGGTGCTTAACCGCGACGGTGTTGTGGCCGGGGCACCCGGCGAGCTGACCGCGCTGCTCCAGTGGGCGCGACATTTTAACGACGTATCGGGCGGTTCGTTTGACGTTACCGTCAAACCACTGGTTGATCTGTTGAAACAGACAGCCGGCAAAAGCGCGAGACCCCGCGACGACCAGGTCGACGAAACCCTGGCCCTGGTGGACGCCACCGGAATTGAAATCAACGACGGAACGATCCGGTTTAAAAAGCAGGGTATGGGTGTCACGCTGGACGGAATCGCCAAGGGCCACATCGTCGATTCGATGTCGGCCCGGTTATCCGAACTGGGTGTTGGCAACCACCTGATCAACGCCGGCGGTGACATCCGCGCGGCGGGTCTGTCGCGCTCAGGCGATCCGTGGAAAATCGCCATCGAAGACCCCGAAAAGAAACACAACTACCCCGACGTGATCCGTTTGAGGGACGGGGCGGTGGCCACTTCCGGCAACTACGAGATATTTTACGACCGCGAAAAGCTTTATCATCACGTGGTCGACCCGCACACGGGTCTTTGCCCGCAACTTTGCGCCAGCGTCACCGTGCGCGCCCGTTCTACAATGGTGGCCGACGCGCTGTCGACGGCGGTATTTGTTCTGGAACCCGCGGAAGGACTGTCCACGCTGGAAAGCCTGCGCGATCGCTACGCGGCGGAGGTTCTCGTGCTCGACACCAATGGAAAACAGTTCAGTACCTCGGGCTGGAAATCTGCATAGAACCCTGGAATTGGGGATACAATGATTCGATATGTCAAACTTGGTCTGTTGACCAGTTTAGTTATATTGCTGGTTCTCGCTTCCTGCAGCGAAGATGAAGACACAACGATACCGGAATCCGGGTGCCGGATGACGGGTACAGTTACAGCTCTTGGCGATCCCCTGACATATCAGGATGGTCTATATGTTCTGTATATCGACGTCGACGCCGACCCGAACAACGCCAATCACGTCAAATCGTTCACCGGTGTTTTCCCGGACAGCCAGATGTTCTACGATGTTGACATCAGCGACGTGTCTCCCGATACTTATTTTTTCCACATGACCATGGACCTCGGCGGGGGCGTAGTTCACGTCGGATACTACGGAGCCACACCCAATCCATGGAACACACCGGCCGCCGCCAACGCCGACGTGTTCTGTGACGCCATACTGGACTTCGATATCTACGACTAGCGACGGATACGGTCGCTAGTTTTGTTGACAACAAGATGATAACGAAGCTCCGATACCGCGCAAATGCCCAATCACCGCTTCGGAAATATGCAATTTTATGTACAGCGTTTGTAACTAAGAATCACCTGTCGAAATCGTCCTTGACAATTGCAAATCAGTGTTTTTACCCTCACTATTGGAGTGAGTCCCCCTGATATCCTTTTTTCTGGAAAACTGACAGAAAAATAGACTACATCAGTTTCCGCAGGTGAAAACTATGATCAGGAAAAAATGTCTATTTCGCCGATCGTCGCTTCAAACAGCGCGGTTTATTTCTCTGTCAGCTCTGATTCTCCACACCGTCGCCTGCGGGAATCACATCGAAATCGAACGGATTCCCGGAACGGAGAGAGCAGCTGTAGAAAGTGCGATCGGGTTCCGTAACTCTATCACAATTTCACCGGACGGGAAGTGGCTCGTATTCTGGGAATGGATCGCGACTCCGCCCGAGCTCCGGGAACAAAAAGATGGCGCGAACGTCCTGGCGATGGAACCCGTGTCTATCAACCTGGAGACTCTGACACGCACTGAACATTCGAAAGACAAGTTGCCGACACCCCGGGAAGCCTTTATGCATAGTTGGCAGTGGCTGGGTGGGCGCTTTGATCCGGCAAGCTGGTATAAGGGCAAATTATTTATTGAGATGAAACCGGAGAAAGATGTGTTTATCGACCCACAACAGAAACCTATCCAGGTGGCCCCGAAACCTAAGAAGATGAATGGTTGCAGCGACTGCCCGCCGCCGTACCTGCTCAGGCAGACGTTAGACAAAGCCGGGGTGAGATCCGGGGATGTCTGGCTGAAACACTCTACTGTCGCCTGGCACAACGACCGGATAAGTGACACTGTGTATTGGAGTGAAGACGGAACCGTAGAGAAAATAGCCCCTGACGGCTCAAAATCGATCCTTTTTCAGAAACATATCAGGGGCCGATCTACAGTCGTCAAGAGGCTTCGGGTATCGCCGAACGAGCAATATCTCGCCTATTCAGTTTACTCCAAACTCAATGCCCCAATACCGCTACCGGGCGGCAGGGACGATGTTTACATTCGATATCTTCCAACAGGGAAAGAAAAAAAGATCGCGTCCTACAGCGCGACAGGTAACTTCATCTGGAGTCCCGACAGCAAACAGCTGTATTTTGCTGCGACCACTTCCGGATTCAGAGAAATGGGTGTGCGACGTGTGTCAGTAGACGGAATGTTTTAGTTATTTTCTGAATGCGGCTCTTGAACGGTCGTTCTCAACTGCATCCGGACGCTCCCAGACACTCGGCTGATGCAGCGTTGGCTTTTCTTGAC
>CAYUDF010000420.1:2654-3835 GCA_964443465.1 uncultured bacterium | reverse complement strand
AATGTCGGTCAGCGAGAGGGTCCGATTCCTTTGAGCTGTTCCAAACGACTGATCTCATGGGCCAGAATCGACGGGAGCTGTAGTCTGAATTCTTGAAGGGCCTCGGCGCTTTCGTCGACTCGCTGATTGTCGTAGTCGAACAACAGCAGCCGACCATTCTTCGTAATGCCGTACTGGAGGTCTGGGTGGGGTATGGATGACTCCTCCATTCGAGAAAAAACCAAACGGACGTCTTCAAATGTCTGATCAGTGATCCAATCAGGTTTGGGCTCACTTTCCGGAAACTCCCAGTGGCGGAGGCTTTCCCCCATGGGAGCCATCACAAACCCGAAGAGTCCAAGATTGCTATACGCCGTGCCGAAAATGACCGTCAGGCCGAGGCGCTCGAATTCGAGACCGCGGCGGAGTTCGACATGCATGTCGGGCCCACTGTGAAAGCCGTCTGGAAACTTTGCGATGGCGCGCCGTCCGTCTGAAAGTGTCACGTCGACAACCCAGCCATGCGTTCCACAGAACCTCAAGAGTTCCCGCCCGCCTTCCATAGGTGCCCATCCACTGGGTTTCCCATGCCACGCTAGCTTTGTCTTCATTGGCGTATTGTTGGCCACAACACCGTGAACCTGCGCAATCTTGAGAACCGCAAGCTCCTCCTCTGTTCGGGCGGTCGGCGAGACTCCTCGAATCTCGTTGTCGCCACAGTGGATCCACGGGCGCTCTTCGTTGTGCTGAATGATCGCATCCGGTTCGAATGCTGAGACGAACTGCTGGTTCGGATCATTCGATGGCACGGCTCGATCACCCTCCTCGATTCAGCACATTTTCCCGCCCGAAAGACCTGAACTCGACTGTAGTCCACTCTCTCGCCCGTCGCAAGCCATCGGTTTCCACCTCTCTCGTCGCACCATTCAGACACACCGGGGCTACGAAAAATATGGGACCATTCCCCTTAATGATCCGATAGTAAGGACCGGAAGAGATACGGCGTCCACACTCGCGATCAGTCCCGTCGTTCTCTAACTTTTGAGGTCTCTCCATGTGGTTTTTCGATATCGGCGTCCTGCGGCTGCTGATTTGGTGAACCCTTTCGATACGAGATGTCATGGGCAATCGGTTTTTGGGGGTTCCGACCTGATATTATCTGTCGAAATAGGCTGTGAGACACATGTTTCTTCCGCAATCGA
>CAYUDF010000420.1:0-2554 GCA_964443465.1 uncultured bacterium | reverse complement strand
GCAATCGAGGAGGGCGCTGTGGTAGACGCGCCGGTCATAGAGACCGCGATCCGGGATATCGACAGTCGAATCTCTGAACAGATCAACGTAATCCTTCATCACAAACAGTTCCAAGAACTCGAGTCAGCTTGGAGGGGCCTGAAGTTCCTCGTCGACAGGGTCGATTTCGACAGCAATATCAAGCTGGAGATCTTAAACGTTTCGAAAAAGGATCTGATCAGCGACTTTGGAGGCGTCTCAGAACCATACCTGTCGGGCCTTTTCAAGCATCTATACAAGGATGAATATGACTGCCCGGGTGGAGAGCCCATCGGGGCGATCATCGCCAACTACGAGATTCTCAACGAACCACAGGATATCGGACTGTTGTCATCTGTGTCGAATGTCGCCGCATCTTGCCATGCTCCATTCATTGCTTCGGTTGGGAGCGAGTTCTTTGGGCTGCGGTCCTTGGAAGAATTGCGCCAGGTACGGAGCATCGCCCCCCTCTTTGAAAACCCGAAGTTCACCAAGTGGAAGGCATTCCGTGATACGGAGGATTCTCGATACGTCGGGCTCACCATCCCGCGCTTCCTGCTCCGACCACCCTATGAATCCCCGCATCCGTCGTACCAAGATTATCGCTTTGTGGAGGAGGTCAGCAACGAAACACTTCTTTGGGGAAACACAAGCATCGCTTTTGCCTCGTGCCTGACACGTAGCTTCACCAAGCACGGATTGTGTGTCAACATTTGTGGTCCCCAGACCGGGGGCGTGGTGGAAGATCTGACGCTCCACAACTGTCAGTGGGCTGGGAAAACGGTTACCATGATCCCCACCGAGGCCCCATTTGATGGGCTTGGCCAAGACACACTCGAGCTCCAGCTCGTGGAACAGGGGTTCATCCCCCTGTTTTATTACAAGAACTGGGACTATGCCTGTTTCTTCTCCGCCCGATCGTGTCAGAAACCGAAGCAGTACATCGACAACGACGCCACCGCCAACTCGCGCCTGTCAGCGAACCTCCCGTATCTTTTCCTGGTAAGTCGCCTCTCCCACTACCTGAAAGTGATCCATACGCATAATATTGGCTTTGCAGAAAAGGAATACCTGCAATTCGAGCTCGAGGAGTGGCTGAACCAATACGTCATTGAGGACGCTTCGCCGTCACCAGCGGCCAAGACAAAATATCCGCTGTCCATGGGCAGTATCAAGGTCACTGACCCTGCCGACAATCCCTATTTTTACAACGTTGAGATGTTGGTTCGGCCTCACTTCAAAGTAGAGGGCGTCGAAGTCACTCTGTCATTAGTCTCACGATTTCCAAAAGACTCGCGAGCCTACGGTTTTGGAGGTGAGGGTGGACTCGAATAGAACCGGCCAGGACGGCCTCCGGACAATGCTCGCGGATTGGGGGCTCCCGTGCCCAACAGTACCGGCCTCTCTGGCTAACCGCCTGCACGAGGTGTACGAAGGCTCATTCAGCACCCGGAACGAATTCGAGTTCAGCCCGTATGCCTTCGAACACTGGGCCCGTGAACCAAAAGAATGCGAGGTCGAAGACTATGTCCTCGTCGCCCATGCCGGGCACGGCGTCAATTCGTGGGCGATGCACTACTTCCTGGTGATCGACCGGTTACAGCTTTTTCTACAGATTCCCTGGGGTGGCGCATACATGGACAAAACGACGTCCACGGCCCTGGTGGCTGAGGCCTTTCGTTTGGCCGACGAACTGGTGAAGGCTGCCGAGGCCGTCCCCGAATCGGCCTGGCCTGGGCTCGGTCCCATTAAGGTGGAAGCAAGTGGCTTCTATGGCGCCACGCTTTTTGTCCCTGCCGTTTCCGGCGAGGTCCAGTTGGGAATCCAGAGTTCCGATCAAGGGCACGCAAGCGAAATCATCGAGGCGCTCCGATCCGCGGTAGCGTGGGTTCGCGAACCGTCGAACCCATAGATGCGGCATCGCCTTCACGATTCTCGAGAGCAACAAAACGGGCAGCTTCAGGAAAGTCCGGTGACGAACTCAGCTTCAACGTTGTAGTCTTCGATGTCTTCGTCGGTGAATCCAAGAGCCTTGAGAACAGAGGTCTCAGGATACGGTTGCCGCCGATCCCGACGTTTGGAGCAGGCCCACACCTGTAGAAGCTTCTCTACACCCAACGTGACCCCAGCCCCGTTATGGCTGGTGATACCCAGCCTCCTGAAAGCCTTCGCGAAGTTCGAATCTTTCGGCGCGATACCATTTTCCCGGGCGATCTCCAGGTAGGCCTCTCGAAGGGCAGTGATCTCCAGAATGAGGCTCAGCAAGACATCGAGCAGCCATTGCCTCGCCTCTGGTGACGCGTCCGGGCTGAGGGCCTCCATGAGAGTCTGGCGATCGGGAACCGTATACACTGCTCGCCTCCTTTGCTCTTCTACCCGTAGAACGACGAACGGCCCCATTCCTCGCTGAACGACCAACACCAACCGAGACGTACTTCAATCTCGAACTCGGGTCATCTCTGGGCAGCTGCCCAGAGATGACCCACCGGAGCCGCGCGGCATGAATCAACCACTGGATTCCACCTTAGAAACGCCG
>CAYUDF010000419.1:0-3844 GCA_964443465.1 uncultured bacterium | reverse complement strand
TCCGGACTGTTGAGCGGGATCGACTCCTTGAGGAAAATGTACGACTCGCGATTTGTCTCGACGCCGACTTCCCCTGCGTATGCTTCGAATGAATCAGGGCCGTTGACGAGTTGCTGGAGGAACTCGCTGGATAGCCGTGGCGCCATCCGGTGGAGCGTTTCCTCCTCGCTATTCGAACACGCAAACGTCAACACGATCACCGCCGGATACACGACCGCCGACGCCAAAACTCGCAAAAAAGTTGTGCAGCGTATTCTTTTCATAGGATCACGAGAACAAACAGGGGGCGCCGATGCGTGGCCGGACATAAGAAAAGTTTTACAGACAAATTTTACAAGTAATTGTCGTTTCTGGCAATTATAAAATCATTTTTATTGTCTCGACAAAACACTTATACAAAATTGCATCCGCAGGTTGTAACTCGCGTCCGGCGCTTGTATACTGATAGTACTCAGCTCGTCCCTCATTGAGAAACTGTGTTTCATCGGTACTGGTTACTTGACACCTTCAGAAACCGTACTATGACCAGGAACAGCGCTAAATCGGATCGACCAACGAAGCCGGAGTTCGGCGGCCTCGCAGATGATCGTCGACTGGTGGAAGAAATCCGCCGGGGATCGTTGGGGGCGTGGCACGAGTTTCTCGAACGTTATACGGGGTTGATTTACGGCGTATTGCGCCGACATCTGATTTCGGAAGATGAAGACGAGATAAGAAACGTCTACGTCGATATCGTCGAAGCGCTCCACGGCGGCGAACTATTCAAGTATGCGTACCGTTCCCGGTTATCAACGTGGCTTACCGTGCTGGCAAGGGCGCGGGCTTTCGACTACCGTCGCAAGGTCAGGGGCCGGCGTCGCCTGCCCTCCGAAGTCGAAAACCTCGGACAGCTGGACCGGCAGGTGCTGCAACTCTACTTCGTGGAGAAACTCAGCCTCGAGATCGTCGTACAGACGCTGCACTGGAAGGGCTATCGAGCCGATGCGCAAGACGTGGTCGCAGCCGTCGAGCGAATTGAGGATCGACTCGATCGCCGGTTTCTCAGACGCCTCGACGATGAAGCAGCGGCACACGTCGACGGCCCCAAATCGATCCAGGTTTTGCGGTATCTCACACATTTGAGAGCGCAGCAGCAGCGCGACGTGATGCGCGATGCGCCCGACCAGGGGCTGCTCGAGGAGGAAGCCCGCCGGGAAGCGAACCGTATTCGTGAAATGATTGCAGCGCTCCCGAGCCGGGAGAGAAGGATCGTCAAATTGCGGTTCGAAAAACGGCTCCCGGCCAGAGCGATCGCGGAAATACTCGGGCTGGAGAACCCGCGGCGTGTTTACACGATACTCGACCGGATCCTGGCCAGATTCAGGGCCATGCTTTGACGTTGGAAAAAAAGCGGGTAAAATTGTCTCGTAAATTTGACAGTAAATCCGGCTGTTCTTTACAAACAGGTCGTTGGGTCGTTCAGTCAGATTGAAAAGGAGTAGCGCATCACCACCCCCGTTCACATAAGCGACGAACAGATCGCACTTTACCTCGAGTCATCGCTGACCGGGGCTGAGAGGGTAGAGGTGATCGCGCATCTGCAGACCTGCGACCGGTGCCAGGAGATCATGATCGACGCGGCGAGGTTGAGCGGACTGTGGACAGCGGCGCCAGAATCATTTCCGGAGCCCTCCTTGCGGCCGATCAATACTCCGACGACGCGCGGGCAAAAACGGGATTGGCCGCTGTGGCGATCGCTCGCGCGAATGCAGGGTCGATGGCGGATTGCCGCGACGGCGGCCGTCGTGATGCTGATTGGCGCAGTATATCTCGTGCAGCTTCAACCCGAGCATGCCGGTGTCGCCTCCGATGTCGTACAGCCGCTCCAGGGCGCTCTCGAAACCGCTTCGAGTATCGGACCTGCCGTCATACCCGGTAGCGAACGAGGTCTTACCGACCGGTCGTCGCGTTACCGTTCCGGTATCGGTGAACCCGACGGCGTACTCAACCGGTCGATCCGAAAGCTCGAAAAGAGCCGTGAGGAAGATCCATCGAACCGTGATGCGACTTACTGGCTCTCCGCCGCCTATATTGCGACGGGCCAGACCGATCTTGCGAGAGAATTCACGCGTGAGGCGCGATCGCAGTTTGCCAACGATACTGATATCGCGATTCTGTATGCGTTGGTTCTCTATCATGACCGCGATCTCAGCGGAGCCGAACGCGAGTTGCGTCGCGTGCTGAACATCCATCCTGATAACGCTGTGGCGGCGTTGAATCTCGGTTTAGTCTTGATGGAAGCCGATCGCGTGGCTGAAGCTCGATCGGTTCTCGAACAAGTTATAAACGCGTACCCGGGGGAACCTCTTGGTCTACGCGCACGCTCGATCCTCGACAAAAAGTCCGGCGACTGATTTATCCACACCTTTTCCATTTCACTTTTCGTAAATACACACCCACTGTCCGGCTCACTACAGATAGAAGATCCGGTGGCAATCCGCGCGGCATCGGGTCAGATCGGGACAAATAGTGAATTGATGATAAGGAAGGTGATCCGGATGAATGGACGTTTGAAAAGAGAACGTGCGGCGATCGTCTGGTGTTTAGTCACAGTGACGATTCTCGTAACACAAGTAGCGCACGCCGAGTGGTACCAGGAAGTGCCCATCGGCAAGATATACGGGGACATAACCTGTGTCACCCGGTATCACGGTGACCTTGTCGCCGGCGGGTTCTTCACGCGCATCAAGCCTAACGATGTCGCGAGTATCGCTCGGTGGGACGGCAAGGAGTGGATGCCGATGGGCAGCGGTTTCACTTTTCAGGGCGGAACGGCGTGGATTCGGGATCTCATCGTTTTTGGCGATAAACTGATCGCTGCAGGCACGTTCGACATGGCCGGCGGTGTGGCGACGAGCGGGATCGCGGTGTGGGATGGTAACCAGTGGCACGATATGGACGGCGGCATCGGGCCATCGTTCTCGGGCGGCAATCCGGACGTAAAGGCACTGCTGATCTACGATGGCAGCCTGATCGCCGGAGGAAATTTCACCGAGATCGGCGCCGTCACCACTAACAATGTCGGGCGCTGGGACGGCGCCGTGTGGCACAAACTTGGCTCCGGAACACCACAGATCGTCCATTGCCTGGCCGAGTTCCAAGGTAATCTCTACGCCGGGGGCGCCACCACACATCCAGACCCCGTCATCGGTAACGCCGTCTGGACGTGGACCGGGTCGAACTGGTATTCGACCACGATTGAAGGCGTCGGCATCGGAGTGTTAGCACTGACCGAATACAACGGCTACCTCGTAGCCGGGGGGGTGTTCTTCGCTTCTGGCGGCGGCCTTGCAATCAAGTATGGCAATCAGTGGTACGAATACGGCGATGGCGTGTCGTGGAACGCCGAGATCTACGACCTCGACGTCATTGACGGCGATTTGATCGTCTCGGGTGATTTCGATTATGTCGGTGAACCCTCTCATGACGCATCGGGTGTTGCACGTTTCGACGGAGCGAACTGGCACGACCTCGACTACGGTGTCTGGTCGTGGAACAGTTGGTCACGTGTGTACCAGGTTGTTCCCGATGGTGACGGATTCCTCGCGGCCGGCGTTTTCAATCGCGGCGGCACCTATCCGGGTACCTCGATGGCGACGCTTGCAAACTGGAAGGAAATCGATATCAACCTGAAGTCAGTGAGTGCACTGCAGATTCCGCAAGTGCCCCTAGGCGCCTGGTGGAACTTCAGCTGGAAGACTTCAGAGTACGGCGATCCCATGCTCGACCAGGTCGTCGTACGTGACTGCGCGGGTACGGCGCCGTCGTGCATGATCGGCGCGGAGACCTTCATGCACAACGGTTC
>CAYUDF010000418.1:0-3846 GCA_964443465.1 uncultured bacterium | reverse complement strand
CCGTTCTATCCCTGATTATACCGGTGACCGTGGCCCGTGTGTTTGCCGTTCGTGGGGCAGAGCGGTTTGCAACGGCGACGCGTGTGTTCACCAGCCCCGCTATCAAACTGGCGAAACCGGCCGCACTGGCCGCCGCCGCCATTTTTCGGAAACTCTCACCCGGGTTTCTGAAGTTATTCGCTTTTCAGATTATTCCATTGAAACAGAAAATCGAAGTGCTGGGGGCACAGAACGGGGAAGCTCCCGATGAAGAACAGAAGTTGATGTCAAGTGTTCTCGACTTCGGTGATACATGTGTAAGGGAAGTGATGGTCCCGCGGATCGATGTCGTTGCGTTAAACCTGGCCATGGATAAAAACGAGGCGGTGACGGTGATAGTGGGGGCGGGGCATTCACGTGTGCCCGTGTTCGACGAAACGATCGACAATATCCAGGGCACGATCTATACGAAGGACCTCCTCAGAAAAGTTGTCGACGGCGAAGAATTTTCGCTGGCCGAGCTGGCGCGCGAAGCTTTTTTTGTGCCGGAGAGCAAGAAAATTGACGATCTGCTCACGGAGTTTCGTGCGCGAAGACAGCACCTGGCGGTTGTGGTGGACGAATACGGAGGCACGGCGGGAATCGTGACCATGGAAGATGTTCTGGAGGAAATCGTCGGCGACATACAGGACGAATTTGATTCCGAAGAAGCGCTCGTCGAACGGATCGACGAAGACGTCGCCGTATGTAACGCCAAGATCCATCTGGACGAACTGTCGGAAGAGCTGGGTATCGGATTTCCGGATGAGACTCCGGACAGTCTGGGCGGATTGCTGTACCAGATGATCGGGAGTGTTCCCCGCATCGGTGACAAGTGGCAGGCCGCCGGTATCGAGTTTGAGATCCAGTCGGTCGTGCGCCAGAGGATAGACAAAGTGGTTATTCGCGGGTTAAGCTCGCTGGAACGCGATGCGGACAACGGTATCGTGTAACAGTTGTCGGCCGGTACGTTTGTAATTTTCGGGGTGATTGATTGATCAAGTACATTCGAAGGCGTTTTCTGGCGGGCGTGCTGATACTTACCCCCGTTGTAGTGACAGGCTGGATATTCTGGAAGGTATTCAGCTCGGTCGACAAGATCATCGCTCCGTTCCAGGAGCGATATCCGATCATCGACTGGCCCGGTGTGGGATTTGTTGTGGTGATTCTGCTGATCCTTCTGATCGGCGTGTTTGCGGGCAACCTGATCGGCCGCAGGGTCATTTCGCAGGGGGAGCGTGTGGTCTACAAGCTCCCGATGATCCGGCGTGTTTACACGGCTGTCAAGGAACTGAGCGAAGTATTCCTCACCGACAGGACCACGGTATTCCGGGAAGTTGTGCTGATCCGGTACCCGCACAAGGATTCGTACGCGCTGGCGTTTGTTACACGTGACGGGGCGTCGTACCTGAACGAGCTCACCGGAAGAACGCTGCTCAATGTATTTGTTCCCACAACCCCGAACCCGACGTCCGGATTTCTGCTACTCGTTCCCAGCGACGAGGTCATTAAAGTGCCCGTAACGGTGGAAGAGGGACTGAAGATGGTCATCTCCGGCGGCGCCTTTGCCGCGAACTCCGGCCTGCAGGACGTCTCCGAAAAAAACTGAGCTGAACCGCTGTTCCCTGGGGAAAGCAGCACGGATTGATCGATGTTATCGACGGACCGGATCGATTGTCGTGAAATGAATCTTGCCTGACTTGGGAGAAGGGCCTAGGATGCCTTCTATGGATCGAGCACGGAATGAAGATATAACACTGGTTGAGAAGCTGGCGGATTCGTCGGATTACGAATCGTTGGACAAGTACCTGGATTCGTTGCACCCGGCCGATATCGCCGATATCCTCCAGGAACTGGAACCCGATCTCCAGGTGTTGGTCATCAAAAGGCTGGACGACGAGCGGGCGGCCGAAGTGCTCACCGAAGTCGATCAACAGTCCGGCCAGGCGCTGTTACGACTTCTTTCGGACAGGGACGTTGTGTCGCTGCTCAGCGAGATGCCGTCGGACGACGCGGCGGATATCATGTCGGCGTTGCCGCCCGAAAAATCCGAAAGAGTTGAGGCCCTCCTGCCCGACGAAGAGCGCGAGCAGCTCCAGGAACTGATGGAGTTTGAGGAGGACACCGCCGGTGGCATCATGGAGGTCGAGCGTATCGCCGTGCGCGAGGACGCCACCATCCGCGAAGCCGTCCGTCTGGCGAGGGAGGGCGCCGACGAGATAGAGAACCTCCAGAAAATCTATATAATCAAGGACAACGGGGAGCTGATAGGGTACCTCGAACTGCTCGATCTGTTGATACATCCCCGCTCGACCCCGGTGGTCGACGCGATGAAGAAGATTCCGTATGCCGTGCCGGTGGACATGGACCAGGAGGAGGTCGCCGCCCTGTTCGGTAAATACGACGAGTTCACCCTGCCCGTTGTGGACGATTCCGGAAAACTGGTTGGCCGGATTACCGTCGACGATATCATCGACGTTATCGAGGAAGAAGCTTCCGAGGATATCGCACACATCGCCGGTACCACCGAAGACGAACTGGGCGAAACATCAGCCATCAAGATTTCCAGGACCCGCCTGCCCTGGCTGATCACCGGATTGTTCGGCCAGATTATCGCGGCGTTGATCATGAGCCGCTATGAAGAGCCCCTGAGGGCTACGCTGGTGCTGGCGTTTTTTGTTCCGCTGATAGTTGGTACGGCAGGTTCGGTCGGTATCCAGGCGGCCGTTGTTGTTGTCCGCGAACTTGCGCTGGGCCAGATCAACGTTTTGCATACGGGCCGCAGGGTGCTCCGGGAGCTGTTGGTCGCTTTTATCAACGGCTCGATCCTGGGTGTCATCCTTTTTGGCATCGTGGTGTTGTGGCAGCGGGACATCCAGCTGGCGACGCTGCTGCTGGGTTCTCTGCTGGCTGTGATTTTTGTCGCCGCTTTCATCGGCGCTTCCGTACCCCTGTTGCTGGAGAAGTGGAAAATTGATCCCGCCATAGCGACCGGTCCGTTTATCACCGTAACCAACGACATTATCGGTCTGGCCATATACCTGTCTATGGCGTCGGCCTATCTTTCCCGTTTAGCCTGAAAATGCCGGACCCCCGGCCCCTCCGGAGGAGACCATGCTGGAGAAAGACGATGGTGTGGTGCTCAAAATCGCCAACAGCGGCGAAACCAGCCTGATTTTTACTATTCTTTCGCGCAAGCTGGGTAAGATCCGCCTGATGGCGAAGGGTGGGCGCGCGCCCCGGAGTCAGATTCGCGGACTAATCGAATCCGGCAATCACCTCGAAGTTATGTATTACTTCAAGGAAGGCCGGTCCGTGTACTATCTCAAGGATGCGGCACAGCTGTCCGGGCACTTTACGGCGCGCGATTCACTGACACACCTGGCTGCGCGACTGGCCGCGATGGAACTTCTCGACCAGGTGTGTTATCCAGGCAGCGCCGACGAGAACATCGTCGAGCTGGCCGCTGAATATGTCCGGTGCGGCCGGTCGGTCGATCCGCTGTTTGTGTTTCTGGCGTTTGAACTGCGCCTGCTCGAGGCGCTCGGAGTGCTTCCCGAACTGTCGGGTTGCGCCCGGTGCGGGGCGCCACTGGAAGGCGGTTTCTTCAGCGCCCGGAACGGCTCTGGTATCTGCGCCAACCACGGCGAAGAACTTGTCGGCGGTAGCACGGAAGACCTGCTGTTGCTGTCGCCCGGTGTGCTCGACGCGGCGGTTTTCTGCCTGGAAAATCGGTTTCAATTGCTGGAGGCCGAGGAGGCGGATCGTACCGCGAGAAAACAGTTGGGTAAAATCATTCACTGGACATATACTTACCACGTTCAGGGT
>CAYUDF010000417.1:0-3858 GCA_964443465.1 uncultured bacterium | reverse complement strand
GTGGTCACCGTTGTCGAAAAAGCGACGATATTAAAACGGTCGTTCTCACCGAGACTGTTGACGCAGTAGACGAGCGCGTTTCGGGCCTGTTCAATCTTCTCCCCCTTCATCGAACCCGACTTGTCCAGGACGAATACGATGTCCTTCGACGTTCTCCTGTCGCGGTCGCGGATTTTTCCCGGGGAGAGCAGCATCATGAAATAACCGGCATCGTCACCCGTCCGGTGGGTGAGGAGATTAAGTCCGACGTCTTCCTCCGAAACGGTGTAGTACAAAACAAAGTCACGGTTCAGCCGGGCCCTGCTTTTCTCAAAACCGCAGGAAGCTCTCCTGCCGTCGATCCGGCTGTCGATTTCGTGCGTGGGGCTGTACAACGACTTCACGGGAATGTCAGAATCGATCGTGGCGGCCAGCGACACAAAGTCGACCACACCCGACGGATTGGCGTCTACTCTCAGCGGGTGTGTGTATTCGACAACACCGCCGTCGTAGCGCAGAACTTCCGCGTAGATTATTTTAATTTTAACCTCTCCGCGCGCCGGTATGGGATACACGCGCGCCCGGAACAGGTCTCTGCCGATGTATTCCAGCAGGCCCGGATCGCGCATTCTGCGCACGATGTCCTCGTAGATCTTTCGCGCTTTATTCGCCTCCACGATTTCACCCTCGATTTCTTCGCCGTTCATCCACATTGAAAATTTGGTGATGGAGGCGTCCTCCGGAACCGGAAACAGATAGATTGCCTCCTGGTCCCGGTCGGCCGGGTTGGCGAATACCTGTTCGATGGTGGTGACGGCGACCTGCCGCGTTATATCCACGCTGATCGCCATGGATTTTACGGTAAACGGTCCGTGGTGGACCGGCGGCCGGGGGTGCGGGTGTCTTATCGGGACCAGCCTGCCCTGCGCCAATCCCGCTACCGGAGCAGCTAAGATGATTACTATCAGCAAGTTGAAAATGATTCTGAATCGCATCGGGTTACCTCCTGTACTTCGGCCCTTCCTGTGGGCCGCGATGGGTTAGTAGCGGAGGAGTTCCGAAAGGTTCCCATAAAAAAACGTCCCGCCGTAGTTGCGGCGGGACGAAAAATGAAATCTGTATCGTAATCCTATAGAGGATCAACAACCTCTACGGTTTCTTCCACGATAATCTGGTAGTCCAGACAGGCTTCCCAATTGAAAACGATCGGATCGTCGGGAGATACCTCCTCTTTGACGCTTCCGTTAACAACAACAATCCTGATTACCGGGTTGGCGCCGTCTACAAAATCATCCAGCGCCTGGTTGATGAGAGCAACCCCGTCGGCGGTCAGCGCGGCGACTATCGGACTCGGCATAGCGCCCAGAAGCGAGTGTTCGGTGTATACAAGAAGTGTTTTTTCGGTGGACGGAATATCCAGCCGTTGCACCCGGACTTCACCGGTGATCGTCCAATCGTGAGTGTGGGAAAATTCGGTTACCTGGTAGGTTGCTCCGTTGAGCACGGCCCCCGTAATAATCGACCGTGAGTATCCGGCATCCGCCAGCGCGGAATCCACCTCAGCCCCCAGATCAACCAGCACTGCATCCGTGAACACTTCGCTCTCGGAGTCCTGCTCGAACGGTGCACACGCACTGGTGGCCAACACGATATCGATAACCTTTTCTTCCGTGCAGCCGGTGATCCAGAGCGACACCAGGGAAACCAGCGCAAGGGCAACTGAAAATACTGTGATTTTTTTCATCTTTATCAGCTCCTCTGCTTCTAGTAACCCAGCGATCCAACGGCGATGCCGGCCGAAAAACTGTTGACGTTCGCGACGTTGTATTCAACAAACAGATTTGTGAATACCATGTTGAGATTCAGGCCGAGTGCCCAGTGGGCAGTGCTCACCTGGTCGAAATCGACCTTGAGTTGTCCCTCTGTTTCGTGTTCGTAATCCACCTTCATATCAAACGTATCGTAAGAGATCGCCGTGTAGGGTTCAAACGTGAACACGCCCGCGGGAAGTCTCTTGCTCCCCTGAATCCCGAACGACACCGCGTTGGATTCGATCAGGTCGCTCCCCTGCGCATTTTCTCCAGCGCTGAAATTCTGGTAGATCACACCGATTGCGATATCAAAGGCAAACGTTTCGCCCATGTATTGCGAAATACTGTGGCGCGCACCCAGGCCCCAAAGTGTAACGTCCCCCAGTTCCGCGTCGCCACTTTTGACCTTCCCGTAACGCCCCACCAGCTCGGTCCCCCGAAAAGACGAAAGCCGAATCTGGGGAGCGAGCAGGGCAAAGGAATTGAGGTCCAGGCCGCCGGGGAACGCATAGCTGGTTCCGCCCACACCATCGGTGATAACCACCGCTTCACCCGGCCCGACAATAGTGGGCGCTTTCACAGTTTGCTGCGGCAGGAACGATCCCTCGGAAGTCGCGTCAAACGTTCCCTGGCTGTCGGAGAAATACAACCCCATCAGCAGAATTTCGAATCCGACATGGAAACCGGATGTTGGAAGATATGCAGATCTGAAAAAACCGGAATTTAGTGTGGCGCCGAAAGCCTCAGCCAACGGCAGGAGGTACCCTTCGGCGTTGGCCCCGGTGTAGGATGATAACTGGTCTTCTACCTGCGCCGACGCCGGGCACGTGGCCAGCGAAATGGCAATCACAAGGCACACTGATACGGCAAACTGCCGTCTGGAACTGTGCATGATACTCCTCCCTGGAAAGACGTTTCCAGCAGACGTGATTCCACGACCGCACGAATCGCGCTGCAGCAAGGATAGGTACCATGGACTCTAACAGTTTCGGAGAGTCCGTTGCAAGCCCGCCATACCGGACTATTTACTCTTCATGGACAGTGGTTGCCCCGTCGCACCAACGACGTTACGCCACAGGTAACTCTCCGGATTGATTTTCTTGCGCGAAGTTGTCACCAGGTGTATGGGAAGGTGCACGTACAAACCGTGCCACAGACCGATCACCACATCGGTTTTCCCCGCCATACCCGCGTGAACGGCGTTCCGCGCCAGGTTCTCGCAGAAGATTGCGTCGGCGGCGTTTGCGGCGACGCTGCGGATGATATAACTGGGATCGATATATTTCAGCGATGTTTCGAGCCCGATTTTTTTAAAATGCTTGTTGATTTCGTCTTTAAGGAGCAAACCGATGTCCTGGTGGAGGACGTTTCCAGACGCGTCCTTCGCCGTGGAACCGTTCTCAAACAATTTCTGGCCTGCGCCTTCCGCCGCCACGATAACAGCATGACACCGGTCCCGCAGCCGTTTCTCGAGCAGGTCGAGCAACCCGCCTTCTCCGTGAAGATCGAAATCAACCTCGGGCACGAGGCAGAAGTTGACTTCGAGACTGGACAGGGTGCCGTAGGCGGCGATAAAACCGGAGTCACGCCCCATCACCTTGACCAGACCGATACCGTTGGGAGCACACTCGGCTTCGGTATGCGCAGCCTGGAGCGCGGCGCGAACCTCACCAACTGCGGTATCGAAACCAAATGTTTTATACACAAAAGCGATGTCGTTATCGATCGTTTTCGGGACACCAACCACTGAAATCCCGCCGCCACGTCTTTCGACTTCTTCGGCGATGGCGTGCGCGCCCTTGAGCGTACCGTCACCCCCGATACAAAACAGGACGTTGATACCACGGCCGAGCAGTGTGTTTACGATCATTGAAGGTTCTTCGGCGCCACGCGAGCTCCCGAGCACCGTCCCCCCCTCGTTTTGAATCGTCCGGACAAAATCCGGTGTCATCACAACGGGATCGTAATTGTTTGCCGGGTTCATGCCGGCGTAACCGTAGCGGAATCCCAGGATCTCCTTGACCCTGTACTTGTGGTGCAGTTCGAGAAACATCGACCGCAATACATT
>CAYUDF010000416.1:0-3868 GCA_964443465.1 uncultured bacterium | reverse complement strand
CGCTGCCCACACGGATCACTTTCCAGACATTTGTGACCCACACCCGGCCCGGTGGTGCCCTTCATACCGCCGAGATCGAACCCGGGCTGCGGAACCTGACCAACGATCCCGCCACGCCGGTGTGGACGTCTTCGGACGACTACACAACCATCACGCTCAATTTCAGAAGTGGCGCCACGGCTACGTATACGATTAACCCGGCCACGTTTGAGATCACCGACATCTATACGGGGTTCGACGACGGCGGGGGCTGTTGACCGTCCGTCCATTTCGATCCAGCCGGGACTTGTCTTTGATTTTCTTTTAACGTTATACTCAGGGCGAATCGTCGAGGTTTGAGCGGCAATCCGCCGTGGCACAGAGATAAGGAGCTGATTATGCCGTACGATATCGAGGAAAAAAAGCTGGAGCCCCAGCCGATGTTGAGTATCCGCACGTCGTGCCGGATCGCCGAAATCGGGCCGATCCTCAAAGAGATCCTTCCGGAAGTGTATCGCCACCTCGACGAGCTGGGCGTACAACCCAGCGGCCCGCCGTTCACACGCTATCACAGCTTTGACGGTACCAATTGCGATATCGAAGCTGGATTTCCCGTCGCCGATCCACAGCCCGCGGAAGGCCGAGTCGAGGCGGGGGAATTACCCGGAGGAACCGTCATTTCGACCGTTCACACGGGACCCTATGAGCTGTTGCCGCAGGCACACGACGCACTGGATGCATGGCTCCAGGACAGCGGAAAAAAATCGCGGGGCGCTCAGTGGGAGAGTTACGTGACCGATCCCGGTGCCGAACCCGATTCGGCCAATCGCCAGACCGAACTCATCTGGCCCATCGACTAGATTAAAGTGTTTTTTTCTCGCGGATGAGCTGTTTGTAACGCGGGCTGTTGTGAAGCGGTTCAAAAAATGGCTGCAGATCGATTGACTCCGGCGTAATCATCGCCGGAATGTTCAGCAGCTGTTGCAGCATGTCGATGGCTTCGTCCACATCCCCGAATAACGATCTCACGATCGCCTGGTTCTGCAACATGTCTGCGCCCGTCAGAGCGTCCCTGGACAGCGGCATCAGTTCCGCCGCCCGGTCGGCGTAATAGTAGGATTGCTGCTTGTCTCGCTGACCCGCGCAGATCAAACCCAGTTGAGTAAGCAACAATGGATCGTCGGCCCTGTCGACAAGCTGACGTTCCGCAACCACACGCGCAGAATCATAATATACAACCGCCAGTTCGGATGAAGTGTCGAATCCAGCTTTCAGGTCGTACGCAAATCCCTTTAGCAGATAATAGTATACCGAGTCGGCCTCGCCAAAAACCCGTGTCGCCCGCCTCAGGTCCGGGATACGTTCGAGGACTTTATCGTACTCACGGCCAAGCAGCTCCAGGTTCAACTGGTAACCGGCGGCTGCGCCTCCACCGTACTTTGTTTCGACGTCGTTCATCACGGCCTGTGCGGCCTTGATATCCCCCGGCCGCAACATCAGCCGCACCGACCGGTAGATATGAAACGGGGGGTAATCCGGCGCAAATTCCAGCCCGTGATCGATATAACGGTCGGCGTCCTCGAACAGTCGCATGTGCAGTGCCGTCTCGATCACGGCGCCGGCGAGATCCGTTGATGTTGGGTCCAGTTCGAACGCATGCCGCAGGTTCCGGTAGGACTCTTCCCAGTTCCCCTGCCGGCGCTGCACATACCCCATCGCCTGCAGCATGTCGGCGTTGTTGGGTTGCAGAGTTTCGGCGATTTTAAATTCCCTGAGCGCGTGTTCGTAGTTCCGGCTTCCGTAATAGTAGTAATACCCCATCGCCACGTGTCCCTCCGGACCTTCTGGATGGTGGCGGAGTGCTGCTTCCGCCGCTTGCCGGCCCTGCTGGAGCCGAGGGTGTTCGGGGAATCTGTTGTTGAAGTGGTCATTGGTGTAGTAACGCGCCAGAAGAGCGTAGGCGAGGGCAAACGTCGAATCCAGATTGACCGATGTTTCGAGCAGCCTTGTGGCGAGCTCGTAGTGATCGCGGTCGCTGCCGCGCGCGTACATCTCGCGGCCCTTCAGATAGAAGTCGTACGCTTCCATGTTGTCGGTTGGTTTTTCCTGGATCGCGACACGTTCCGGCTCGAGCAGTGTGACATTGAGCGCCTCGGCAACTTTTTCGGCGATTTCCGTTTCGAGAGTAAAAATCTGTTCGAATACACGGTCGTAGCTCTCGGCCCAAAGGTGCATGTCGTCGCTGACCCGTATCAACTGCGTGTTGATGCGTACGCGGTCGCTGCTGCCCGTTTTGTCCCAGCGGATCGTTCCCTCCAGCGCGTAGTCGACTTCCAGTTCGTTGCCGATTTCCCGGAGTGACTTGTCCGTCTCTTTGTATTTCATCGCACTGGTCCGCGATATCACACCCAGCCCGCTCAGTTTGGCCAGCCTTGTGATCACCTCTTCGGTCACACCGTCGGCGAAGTATTCCTGGTCGGTGGGGCCGAGGTTTTCGAAGGGAAGAACAACCATTTTGATCCGGCCCCCGGGGGTTGTCCTGGGCTGAGACGCGTCGTCTCCTCCACGGGTTAGATAAAAAGCGCCGGCAAATACAACGACGATCGTCAATATTATTGCCAGGGTGCGTAGAAGGGGGCGGCTCGACTTCACGACTTTCGGCTTTTCACCCGCGCGAACCCGGTCGAGGTCGGCCAGCACGTCCGAAGCCGACTGGTAACGCTGCTCGCGGTCTTTGGCCAGCAACCGGTCCATGATCGGCTGCAAGCCCGGGGCGATCACACGCCCATGGGCGGACAGCGGGTCGGGATCTTCATTCACGATCGAATAAGTGACGGCGGATTCGTGCGCGCCCTTGAACGGTCTGCGCGTTGTGAGCATTTCGTAAAACACCACACCAAACGAAAACAGGTCTGAGCGGTGATCGGCGCTCTCGCCCTGTATTAATTCGGGCGCCATGTACGCCGGCGTACCCGCGGAAGATCCGGTCCGGGATATCTCCGCTGCACCGGTGGATCGTGCCAGGCCAAAATCGAGCACCTTGATTTGACCATCGGGGGTGAGCTTTATGTTGTCCGATTTGATATCGCGGTGGGCGATTTTTTTGTCGTGGGCGGCTGCCAGCGCTTCAAGGGTCTGGTGCGCATAATTGAGCGCCTGGTCGGGTGTGATTTCACCGGTTTTTACCACGTCATGCAGCGAGCGGCCCTCGACGTATTCCATCGCGATAAAAAGGTGGTCGTCCGTTTCCTCGATCGCGTGCATGGACACGATGTTGGCGTGGCTGAGTTGGGAGGCCGACCGGGCTTCACGGACCAGCCGGTCGTGGGCTTCCTTTTCCTCACGAAAGGTCCGGTTGAGGAACTTCAACGCTACCTTGCGGTCAAGGCGTTTGTCGTTGGCGAGGAACACCTCGCCCATGCCGCCTTCACCCAGCTTTTCGGTGATCTCGTAATGCAGGATTTTCTTGCCAATCATGATTGTATAATGTACTTCAGTCCGGCAGCTCCGGCAAGGTGTTAATTAACAGCGGGTTTGGTACTATTTTATAATCTGGATCCGCGTGTCCGTTGCTCTGTCGAGACGTATACTCTATAATAGACGAAACCCTGCTGCGATAGTTGCAACATTCCCCTCTGGAGCGTCATGAAATCAGCTCCGCGTTCAGGCTGTATTTTTTTTATTTTCGTGATTCTCGCCGTGGGAATCTTGTCGTGTGAGGAAGAGATTACTCCGCCGGCACCGGATACACCGGGGTATACGGTCGAAACCCACGTCATCCGCGATATCGACTTCATCAAGAACCGGTTTTTCTGGATCAACGATCCGAATATCGGCGGGATGCCCGCCGACCCGGCACATCGGATAATTAACCTGGACGTATGGCAGG
>CAYUDF010000415.1:0-3881 GCA_964443465.1 uncultured bacterium | reverse complement strand
CCAGGTTTTGTCCCGCCTTGAGTCGCTCCACAAGGCCGGGAGTAACGCGTTCCTTATTGTGGTCGTGATAAGATAGAAAACGGGCGGAGATGTCGTGGTGTGCGAGCAGTTTGCCGGACCGCCGGGTATCCTCCGCCAGCACGGCATCCGCGTCACGAAGTGTTTCCAGCGCGCGCAGCGTGATATCTCCCATATTTCCGATGGGCGTGCTCACCAGGCTGAGGGTGCCGGGCGCGGTACTGTGGTCCGAGCAGGTCATTGAACCAATCGTCGTAAGTGTCAGCGCGGATCCAGTCCGGCGAGTGCTTCGCCGGTGCGTTCGATTTCTTCCGCGGAAACGTCCAGGTGGGTAACCATTCGCACGAGAGACGGTCCGAAGGGTACCGCCAGCACGCCAGCGTCACCGAGATTCCGTAAAAAGTCCCCGACTGTGCACCACTCCGGATCGACCCTGTAGATCACGATGTTGGTATCAACCGGCTGGTAGAGGTCGAGTCCGTCTTTCTTTTCGATGAATTCGGCCAGTCGTTTGGCGTGTTTGTGATCGTCGCGCAGGCGTTCGATGTGGTGGTCCAGTGCATATAGCGCCGCAGCGGCCAGAACACCGGCCTGGCGCATGCCGCCGCCGAGGCGTTTTCTGATTTTGCGCGCCCGGCTGATTATTTCCCCGGTGGATATGATAATCGACCCGACGGGCGCTCCCAGCCCCTTGGAAAAACACATACTGATGGTATCCGCGCACTTGTAATAGTCGGCAAACGAAACACCCGTCTCGACGTGAGCGTTCGCCAGCCTTGCGCCGTCCAGATGGACCGACAGTCCATGGCTTTCAGCGAGCGCTTTGATCGCTTTCATTTCCTCAAACGGAAAGAGGTGTCCGCCCGCCCGGTTGTGTGTGTTTTCAATGGCGATCACCGTGGTTACAGGCAGGTGGAGATTTGCGGGCCGGATATGGGG
Organism: uncultured bacterium; assembly: GCA_964443465.1. Taxonomy (GTDB): domain Bacteria; phylum Krumholzibacteriota; class Krumholzibacteriia; order WVZY01; family JAKEHA01; genus CAYUDF01. The sequence continues at coordinate 2,924 of CAYUDF010000415.1, read as the reverse complement.
CTCGATATCCACTGCCGTGATCACACCGCGGTCTCCGTCCAGCGCGTTGGTCTGTACTCCCCCAAACGACGCGATGGACGCACATTCGTAGTTGAACACGTGGCATTGCCTATCCATGATGATTTCGTCGCCGGGCGACGTCAGCGTCAACAACGAGATGAGATTCCCCATGGTACCGCTGGGCACGTACATCGCCGCTTCGGCGCCGTACATCTCGGATACCCGAGATTCGAGTTCGATAACCGTCGGGTCATCGCCAAATACATCGTCACCGACGCGGGCGTTGGCGATGGCTTCCCGCATTCCGGCGACAGGACGAGTCACGGTGTCGCTTCGCAGATCTATTTTGTCGGGCATGATGGAATATCCAGAGAACCACCGGGCGTGCAAAAGCAGACAGACGGTGTTCCCCAGCTGATCGTGGTTAGGGTGTTAAATCCGATCCGGCACGGCACCAACGCCGTCTCAGGCGTTGGCTACCAGGTCCTTCAATTCTTTGGATACCTTAAAAACAGGGACCTTCCGGTCGGGGACGGGCACGGCTTCACCCGTTCTCGGGTTACGGGCCATTCGGGCCTTGCGGTTTTTTACCTTGAACGTGCCGAACCCTCTAATTTCATAATGTTTACCTTCAACGAGAGCCCGGGAAATCGCTTCAAGAAACTGGTCCATGGCGGTCGCCACGTCTTTTTTCGTCAAACCGGTTTTATTAGCGATATCTTCCACAATTTCGGCTTTGGTCATGTCCGCAGGCCTCCTTCCAAATATACCCACAGGCGGAATCTCGACTTCAGTTTCCGTCATAACTTGTGGTAAGTCAAGGGGTTTTTCACAAAAGCTAACCATCTCCCGTGGACCGCTCCAATCCGCCGTCCGGAGCGATTTCCCTACTGTGCAATACTCTTTTTCAATTTGAAACTCCGAATAGGCAGTTTGAGGAACTATCCGGCACGGTAAGGATTGTCTCCCGTGCCGGCCGGGAGCCTCGGTCACGCTAAGCCGCGTCCTTATGCGACATACGCGGATTGGTACGGGGATTGCTCAAGGGTGATTCGGCTACGGGGTAGTCGCCGCACATGCTCCAGCTTCTCCACATCGCACTATCCCGTAGCTACCAAGCATTGAGGCAAGCATCCGGCTTTTACAGCTATATTGGGAAATCCCAGAAGGAGGCAGACGTCATGACGTTTCGCATGCATGTCATGATAGGAATTTTACTACTGTGTTTCGCCGGCCTGATGATGGGCTGCAGCGACGACGCCGCAGTAGTAGATCCAGTTGTTCCGACGGATGAGGCACCGCCGGCAGCTGTGTCCGGACTGGAAGTAACATTGCATTCGAACGGTGATGTTGCTCTCACGTGGGACGCCAGCACACAACCGAATCTCAGGGGCTATAACATCTATCGTCATATCGTGGCGGACAACGCCATTGGTACCCTGAATCGTTCGCCGTTGAGTGACAACAGGTATATCGACACCAACGCTATGCGTGGATATTCTTACGAATACATGGTGACGGCAGTCAGCGCAAAAGGTCTCGAAAGCGCTTACGCGACCATCACCGTTCGCACAGAACGCGACCACACCCGTGACACGGGTTTTGACCGCGACTGATCGATAGTCTTGCTGTTTTCGAAAGAGCCCTTCGGCATCAAGTCGAAGGGCTCTTTTTTTATTTCGGAGGCCCGGGCCATCCCGTCAGATCAAAGAAAACGGATCGCCGTGTGTACAAGGGCGTGGTAACCCGAGACGGTCAAAGTAACGGGTACGGCAAGAATCTTCCACAATACGCCCGTGACCATCAGTCCGATCAGGATCAGAAAACCGAAACGGCCGATCGAGGCCAGGGCGTAACGCGGTCCGGGAGGCAGAAACCGCATCAAGATCCAGTGGCCGTCCAGAGGGGGGATGGGGAGCAGGTTAAACAACGCCAGAATCGTATTCCACATGATCAGGTTTCCACACAACTCGTTGAAAAATCTCAGCATAGTTGTCGATTCCAACACAAGCCCGGGCACGTGTTTGTAAACCAGGCCCACAATAATCCACAATATCGAACCGGCCAGCGCGAGCAACAGATTTGAGACGGGGCCGGCCACCGCCACGTAAGCGCTGTGGACCAGCGGATTCCTGAGATTGGCCGTGACCACCGGAACCGGTTTTGCCCAACCGAACATGAAACCACGTGTCATCGCAAGCAGCGGAACCAGAATGCTGCCCACCGGGTCGATATGGGGCAGCGGATTCATGGTAATACGGCCTTCACGCCGCGCTGTCGGATCGCCGAAATATTCGGCGACTAAACCGTGGGCGTTCTCGTGCACGATGATAGAAAATATCAGTACGACGTATCCAATCGCCGCTGTTATCGGATCCACACCCATAAACCCGGTTCCCTCGCTAACGAATGTTCAGTAATCGATGAACTTGCGGCATGATCCGGACATTTTCCAGCTTTGCCGCCGCCACCGTGTAATAATCTGCCAATGCTTCTTTAAACTTTTGTGTGTCGTCTCCGCCGGCCGAATCGGCAAGCAACAACGAACTCTCCGGCTGAAGCACGAGCGGAATTTTTCTGCTTGTGGACGCCACCAGCGTGGCTGCCTTGTCGACTTCCTCAGGCAAAGATCTTCCGTCTATCACAACCTTGACAAAAACAGATTTGATCCCGTTACGACCTTCATGCCCGCCCTCCACAAACGGTGTGTTTTCGAGGCGCGTCAGAAAGGCTCTGTGTTCTTCCCACAACGGCTTTCGGACCGCCGAGGGCAGCTTGATATCCATCGCAACGACGTCGGTATACGGAAGAATATCCGAAAGCGCGATGTCATGGAGTCCGTTTGTTTCCAGGTACACCCTTTTTCCCGCCTGTTTCAACCGGGCCGCCACGGCGCATACAAATCCGGCCTGTTCCAGCGGTTC
>CAYUDF010000414.1:0-3896 GCA_964443465.1 uncultured bacterium | reverse complement strand
GTGGATGACTCAAGACTGGATGGTCCCGTCCTGGCGGAACAGCTCGGGGCGCTGCTGGCAAATACGCAACAACAAGCGAAGATGACGGAAGCGATGGATTCGTGGGTTAAAAGAGACGCAGCCAGGGAAGCCGCGGGAGAAATATTATCGCTGGTCAAAAATCCCCGTGGTTTTTCGGAACAACAGACGGATCACGACCAGAAATCCGCGGGCAAACAAAATAACAAACCAGACGACCGCGTGAAGATGCTGTGTCAACAAGAGGTGGCTGTCTAGATGGTGTTTCTTGGCAGAACAAAAAGGATTCATTTCACTGGTATCGGCGGAATCGGAATGAGCGGTATTGCCGAACTGTTGCTCAACCAGGGATTCAAGGTGAGCGGTTCGGACCTCAACCTTTCTGATACGACGCGCCGGCTGGAAGCACTGGGTGCGAGGATCACCAGGGGCCACCACGGAGGAAACATACACAACGCCGACGTGGTTGTGTATTCAAGTGCCGTCGACGAGACCAATCCGGAGATCGTCTCGGCGAGATCGCTCGACGTGCCCGTGATTCCGCGCGCCGACATGCTGGGTGAGCTCATGCGGCTCAAGTTTGCGATCACCGTCGGCGGGTCACACGGCAAAACATCAACGACCTCACTGGTTGCATCAGTCCTGGCCCACGGCGGTCTGGACCCGACGGTAATCGTCGGGGGCAAACTGAAGTCCGTCCACAGCAACGCCCGATTGGGGAGTGGCCGATATCTGGTGGCTGAGGCGGACGAAAGCGACGGTTCGTTTGTAAGGCTCCCGTCGGCAATCGCCGTGATTACCAATATTGACCTCGAACACCTCGATTATTACGGGGATCTGGACGGGATAAAGAAAGGGTTCGTGGAATACGCCAACAAGGTGCCGTTTTACGGAGCTGTGCTGGCGTGTGCCGACGATAAAAACACCATGGATATTCTGCCGGTGATCCAGAGAAGGAAGATTACGTATTCGCTGGAAGGCGAGGCGGATTTATGCGGCAAAATTCTGGCGAGGGAGGGACAGGGCACACGTTTTTCTGTGGATTACCTGGGAGAGCCCTTTGGCGAAATCACCCTGGGTCTTCCGGGAAGACATTACGTGAGCAACGCGCTGGCCGCGTGCCTGGTCGGCATGGAAATGCAGATACCGTTTTACGCGATTAAAAAAGGACTGGAAGATTTTGAGGGCGTCGGTCGCCGGTTTGAAATCAAGGGCACCGAAAATGGCGTCATTGTGGTGGATGACTACGGACACCATCCCACTGAAATCGCGGCAACCGTCCGGGCGGCGATCGATAACTACAAAACGAGAGTTTTTGTCATGTTTCAGCCGCACCGCTTCTCACGAACGCAGGTAATGGCCGACGCGTTTGCCGGCTGTTTCGAGGGTGCCGAACAGTTGTTTGTGACAGATATCTATCCGGCGGGTGAAACACCGATTCCCGGTGTGACAGCACAGACGATTATCGACAGGGTTGAGGCGCACAGTGACATTAGCGTCCGGTATACGCCGGATTTTGAGGTGATGACGGACGAACTGGTCAAGCAACTCCGGCCGGGAGACATGGTGATCACGATGGGGGCCGGTGATATCTACCGGGCCGGGGAGTTGTTGCTGCAGAAACTGGATACCAGTACCAAAGGGAACAATGGCTGAATCGAGGCAATCGGTGAACAGGGCCTTGCGCAGAATCGTCGGCGACGGATTGAAAAACGACGAACCGATGTCGAGGTACACGACCATAGGAGTCGGCGGGGTCGCACAATATATGGTCACGCCACGCAACTACCTTCAAGTGTCGGCGCTCGTCAAATATGCGCATAAATCCCGGCTCGACTACTTCGTGCTCGGCAAGGGGTCGAACCTGATTGTCCGCGACGCAGGATTTTCCGGAATGATCATCAGAATGGGAACGTATCTGTCAAAAATCAGAATTAACCGTCAGACGGTTTTTGCCGAGGGCGGTACGTCATTCGCCCGCCTCGCGCGAAAAACGGCGCAGGAGGGCCGGACCGGTATGGAATTCGGAATCGGAATCCCCGGTACGGTTGGCGGCGCGGTGAAGATGAATGCCGGCGCGTTTGGTGGTGACGTTGCCGGTATCCTCGCCAGGGTAAAACTGGTGGACGGTGACGGCGTTGAACGTGTCCTGCGCGCCGATCAAATGAAGTTCAGCTACAGAAAATCCGGGTTGCCTCGCGGTTGTGTGGTGCTTTCGGCCACATTCAATTGTCCACCAGGGAAAAAGGATACCAGGACCTGGCAGAATTCACTGGCCCGCAAGAATACACAACCAATTTCGCAACGCACATTTGGAAGCACGTTTGTGAATCCGCAGGGTGACTACGCGGCGAGGATGATCGAAGCCTGCGGTCTCAAAGGTGTTCGCAGGGGAGGGGCCATGATTTCGGAAAAACATGCAAATTTTATAGTAAATCCCGACGGAAACGCTACGGCAAGCGACGTCGAGAAACTGATTCGGTTAATGCGCCGGGAAGTACACAAAAAATTCGGCGTAAGGCTCAGAACGGAGGTGATCGTCATTGGCAATCGATAGAACCAGGCACCAGCGGAAGACGGCTTTTAAGGCCGCCGCAAGACGGATTGTTACGGTTTTGTTTATCGGCGTTCTGATCGTTGCTTCGATGTACGTCTACAACTTTTTGACGACGTCTGAAAGTTTCGCGATCCACACGGTTGAGTTCAAGGGTATGTCCCGCGTCGAGACCTCCGAAATCGAGAGTATGCTGACCGATCTGAACGGGCAGAATATTCTCCTGGCGCCGCTTGATTCGTACGCGGATCGCATCAGGATGCATCCCAGGGTGCACCGTGTATCGATGAGCAGGATTCTGCCCGACCGGGTGACCTGTGTGGTTGAGGAACGCGAACCGGTCGCGCTGATTTTTACGGACCGGTTTCTGGAAGTGGACCGCTACGGCATGGTTATGGAGGAGGACGACTATACCGCCATCCTCGATCTGCCCGTTATTACCGGTTTCGGAAAGAGCGACATTTTTCCGGGCAAAGTCAACGATACCCCGCACCTCCAGAGCGCCCTCAATGTGCTCCGGTTGTGCAAGAATCTCGGCGGCGACTTCGCGGCGGATATTTCGGAGCTCAGGGTAACCAGCGGTGGTGTAAGTATCCGGTCCCTTACGAAGGACCGCATACTTCTGCTGGGTGAATCCGACTACGAGAACCGACTGCGAAAATATTTTCTGTTGGAAGATACGCTGACAGAACGGGAACCAATGGCGCGGCTCATCGACCTGAGATTCGATGACCAGGTCGTTTTACGGGGTCAAATCTGACCAAGAGGGAGGCATCGAATTGAAGAAGACGATAAAGTTGAGAGCCAGCATTGACATGGGCACCACCAAGATCTCCGCGATGATCGCCGAGTGCCCGACGGCTGTGCCGTCCCGCACCCCAAACCAGAAGCGGTCAGGGGGCGAAAAACCGGGGGGATTTGTACCGGCCAAGGGGGCTGCATCCGTGGCGCCCGAGGCCCCGTTACGCATCATCGGCGTGGGTACCACGCCGGTGGATGGGCTCAAGCAGGGAGTTATTGTTGACATCGAAAGGACAGCGGCAGCCGTCGTTCGGGCCGTCAAGGAAGCCGAGCAGATGTCGGGATTGTCGGTGCGCACCTATAATGTGGGTGTGGCCGGCGAGCACATTCGCAGCATGAACAGCCGCGGAGTTGTGGCGATTCCCAGCCTGGAATCCGAAATCTGCGATGCTGACGTGTCGAGAGCGCTGGATGCGGCCCGAAAATTTTCCTTGCCATATGATCGGGAAATCATTCATACACTTCCTCAGGAGTACATTGTAGACAGCCAGCGCGGAATCCGTCACCCTGCGGGAATGTACGG
>CAYUDF010000413.1:0-3899 GCA_964443465.1 uncultured bacterium | reverse complement strand
CCGTTGAACAAAAAGAAGAGATTATTGTGGCCGAAGTTGACCTTAATCTTGTCACGACGGCCAAACGGATGTTCGACGCGGCGGGTCACTATGCAAGACCCGATGTTTTCAGGTTTGAAGTGAATCGAAACACAGAAAAGTGAACGGATACAGCGGAGGGTGTACGATGAAAAAATCCGGATTGTTTATATTTGTTGCCCTTGGGTTGATGCTCGTCAATATGTTAGCCGGATGCTCCGGCGACGACGGGTGCCCCACATGCCCGCCACCCGGATCCAGCGGTGGCAGCCTGAACACACTCCTGATGCACCCCGATCCCGAGCCGTACTGGTACGGCAGTTTGTGGGCAGCCGGTCCGGGTGACGTGTTTTTCACCACAAACTCCGGCACGATTGTGCGGCGTTCGGGTAGTAACTGGATCCGTTACAACACCAACAACCCGTCCGGTTACAACGCGTTATGGGGAACTTCGGCCAGCGACATATTCGCCGTCGGGTATTCGGGTGAGACCGCCCGTTTTAACGGGTCGAGCTGGACTAACATCCCCACGGGGACGTTCGCTCCGCTGAATGCCGTTTGGGGAACCGCGGCTGACAACGTGTATGCCGCCGGCGAAAGCGGCACCTTGCTGCGGTACGACGGCTCGGCCTGGAGTCCGGTTCTTACCGGATTGCAGAGTGAATCGCGCAACTTACTGGACATTTGGGGCAGCTCCGCCAACGACATCTGGGTCGTTGGTATCGACTGGTCCAGCGGTAACACCGGCCTGAGATGGCACTTCGACGGCACCAGCTGGACCGAGACACTGGTCCGAGATCATTTCAACACAGTTTGGGGATTTTCGCCGGATACTGTTTATACCGGTAACGGCCGGGGGCGTGTCCACCAGTTTGACGGCACCACGTGGACCGACCACGGTGTAGAGCTGGGCGATGCGGTTACCGCGATATGGGGCGTATCAACAGACGACCTGTGGTCAACCGGCTACGACTACGATCTGATCACGTTTACTAACGCGCCCTTTGTGAAACATTACGACGGCGCCACGTGGTCGGATACACCGGGGCCGACTTTTGACACAAACCTGCCAGGACTGGGAGGCGTAAGCACGAACGAAGTGTATACCAGTGGCGGCGCCAACACACTGGCGATGTGGGACGGCTCGTCATGGTCCTACATGAACGAAAACCGCGCCACCGGAAACGCGCTGAGAACCGGGTGGGGGTTTGACACCGGCGAGCTGTGGGCCTTCGGCGAACGAGGGACAACGATATATCTCGGCGAATCGGCTTCCGACTGGACCGACAGATCCGGGTTCACCGACAAGCGCTTGCTGGCCGCGTGGGCATCGGCGCCGAACGACCTATACGTCACGGGCGAGGAAGGCACCATCGTTCACTGGAACGGCACAACGTGGTCGGACGTCGCCCAGGGATTGACGACCTATGCGATCGAGGCCATCTGGGGCACGGGACCCGACGACATATGGGCCGGCGCGGACGCCGGACGGATGCTGTATTACGACGGTAGTTCATGGACATTACAGGATGTGTGGGACCCCAGTTACGGGCAAGTGAGCTGGTCTGTGTGGGGAAGCGGACCCGACGACTACTACGCAGTAATGGTCACGGGTGTCATGCACTACGACGGAACGTCGTGGTCGAAACTGGAGCTCGGCGGCCGCCGCGTATCATCCGTCAGCGGGGTGTCCGCCACCGAGGTTTACTTCCTCACCAACCAACCAGGCCCAGCCCCGGTCAGTATCAAGGACGGTCCGCAGCGAATCTACCGGTTTCCCGAAGACCGCAACCTGATGCGCTTTGACGGTACTTCCTACACCATGGTCGCGGAGAACATGGAAGCCGGCATGCACAAAATCTGGGCCACCGGGCCAAACAGTGTGTACATGTTCGGCACACAGACTTTCTCACCGGTGTTTGCCCATTACAACGGTTCCGGAGTCACCATAAAAACGGACACCGGACAACGATCTCTGAACGGCATATTCGGAACGGCTTCCGGCGGCGGGTACGCATTGGGCGACATGGGCCTGGTGGTCCGCTTGACGGCGCAGTAATCGCGATGGATCGCGTGAGTTACCGGCTGTTTTCGAGCGAAGCGAGGCGTTCGCGGGAGCGGACCACCCGCCAGGCGTCGGTGTCGCCGTTGGCCTGGGAGGAGAGGAATTTTTCGTAATACTCGGCAGCGCTTTCGGTGTCGCCCGTCCGTTCGTACAGATCGGCGATGCGGTAGAGCGCCAACGGCCACAACAGAGGCGCACCCTCGAAGTATGTAGCGAACTGATTGTCTATTATATAAAGGTACAGATCGATCGCCTTGTCGCTCTGCCCGCCGACATCAAACGCGCGGGCCAACGCTTCGCGCACCTCAATCCGGTCGTGGTAACTCTGCGCGGTCGTAAATTGTCTGATCGCCTCGTCGTGGTTTCCGATCGACAGCTGGTGCTCCCCCTTCAACCGGTGAACCGCCGCGCGCGTGGTAAACAGCCCGTTCCTGTCCGCCATACGATCCAATGAGTCGGCGACGGCGAGTGCTTCGTCCGTCATCCCGTTTTCCACGTACGCTCGTCCGAGAAAATCAAGGTACATCCATGAATCGTATTTAGCCGACGACTGCTTCGCCTCTTCCAGCGCCGGCACCGGTTCGCGCCGGTGAAGATGGATCTGCCCCAGCAACTGGCGATAGTACGCCTCCGCCCAGGCGCTCGCAGCGCCCGGCCCGGCGGTAAGGTTATTCCGGAGGTGTTCGATGGCGCGGGATTCCTGTCCCCAAAACAGGTACTGGTACGCCCGGTAACGGCTTTTCTGAAAAACCCACGCGCCCGCCTCGTCGTCGAAGTCCAGCTGCGATTCCGCGCCTGCCACGTCACCGGTAAAAACCTTGACCCAACTGAGACTGAGGTGCGACCACGCCACACGCGGATTGGCTTCGATCGCCAGGCGAAAATTCCGGATCGCTTCGTCGTAGTCCCCGAGCCCGCCGTACGCCAACGCGCGGTTGTGGTAAATAAACCACGTGTCCGGCCGAACGCGCTCCGCCTCAATGATGCTCTCCAGCGCCTCTTCGTATTGCCTCGTGTGTTGATACAAAAACGCGAGATTGTTGTGCCCGCCGAACGAGTCGGGGTAGAGGTCGGTCAGCAGGTGATACCGTTTGACCGCCTCCGCGTACGCGCTACGCATCCGGTAATGCTCCGCCTCGATGTAGTAACGCTCTCGCTCCGACGTGCCTTCGCGCCACCGCATCGCCTGGCGGCTCAACAGTGCCGCCAGTTCGTCGGAACCCTTATTGTGGCGGATCACAGCCAGGTGCGCGTAGGCAATGGCAAACGTCGAATCGACGTCGATCGCTTTTTCATAAAACGGGATCGCCAGCTGGTCGTCGCCCCGATCCAGATGACGGTTGCCCGCTGTGAAGTTGCGCAACGCTTCCAGCGACGGCGTCGTCGCCCGGGCCAGCGGCTCGTCGCGCCTTTGAATCGAATACAACGACTCACCCAGTTTTCTGCGGATTTTCTTTGAGAGTTTGTCCACCGCGTCCAGTACTTCGCCGTCATTCCCCGCCGTTACCCGTTCTGTCATGACGGCGTCGCCGGTCGAGGGGATCACGACCTTGGCGCTGATCGCGTAGGTCTCGCCCAGCTTACTCACATTACCGGTGAGCATCGCCGTTATGCCCTCGCGCTGGCAGATCTGTCCGCCCAGTTCTGGGTCGATCAAGTCGACGTCGGCGACTTCCATTCGTCTCATTGCGTCCATCAACCGTTGACCGCCGTATACGTTGACGTGTTGCGACTGTTGTAGGTCAATGGCGAGCGCTTCGCCGATCGTCCCGTCGAAGTTCGGATCGCCCGTCTGGTTTTCGAAATCGGTGATCAG
>CAYUDF010000412.1:0-3908 GCA_964443465.1 uncultured bacterium | reverse complement strand
CCGTGCACGGAACGCGCAGCGCGCTTTACCTGATCGAATCGCAGTGGAAGGCCGCACAGGCGGGGTTGGCGACACTGGCCGCCGACGAGACCATTTACCGGTCCGCCCCCGATTACGATATCTACGATTTGCCGGACCACGGAGAAGTGCAGGATTTTGTTGATTACATTCTGGGCCACTCACGCCTGGTGCGGACGCTCGAGATTCAGCACGAACAATTAGTACACCTGGAACAAGGATACGGAGAGACCGAAAAACCGGAACTGGCGCTGAATCTCGGTGCAGCATTGATGGGCGGTGACGACAGCTACGGTGGTTCCTGGGAGATGACGAATCCGGATATCGGAGCGGGGCTCGTATTCAGTTATCCCCTCGGTACACGCACAGCAACGGCCGACGTCGAGAGAACGCGCCTTCAGGTCCGGCAACTGGAATTGTCGATTCAGGATACACGCGTATCACTGGATACCGCGGCCAGGTCCATTCTGGTTCGCATGAACGAACTGAAGGACGTCATCAACAGCAATATCGCACAGATACAATCAAACCGGGCGCGCACGGAAGAAGAACTGAAACTGTACAACCAGGGGCGTGGCGACCTGACGTTTGTGATCCAGAGCCGCGACCGGGTGGCGCTATCCGAACTGGAATACGCGGGCAATGCGGCAACCTATCACGCGCTGTTATTGCAGCTTCATGCACTCGCCGATGATCTGTTGCCGACACCGGAGACGGCGAACGAGTAGCGAATGTAATTTTGACGCAGTGACGAATTCACCAGTAGCAGGTAATCGTTATTATGAAAAATGTATTAAGGTTTTTTGCTGAACGGCACACGTTTGCCTTCGTTTTTACCTTCATGATTATAGTGCTCGGGGTGGGGACCTGGCGGACCATTCAACGGGACATGTTTCCGAATGTCGATTTCGGTGAGGTGGTTATTACCACCCGATACCCCGGGGCGTCACCCGAGGACGTGGAACTGAACGTCACCAACAAGATCGAGGACGAAATCAAGGGTGTGTCGGGTATCGACCGTTTCACGTCATACTCGATGGAGAACATATCTGTCATCGACGTCGTGGTCGACCTGGACAACGCGGACCAGGAAGACGTCGTTCGCGAAATCCGGGAAGCGGTCAACAACGTCACCGATTTTCCGTCCGAAGTGGATGGAAATCCCCATCTCACGGAAATCAACTCCTCGATTTTTCCGGTGATCGAAATCGGCTTTACCGGGGAAAACGGCTACGACGAACTGCGAGAGTATTGCCGACAGTTCGAAAAAAAGCTGGAGAACCTGCCAGGCGTATCCGGAGTAGACAAGTACGGATACAGGGACAGGGAAATCCGTATCGAAGTTGATACCGAAAAAATCAGGGACTATTACGTGCCCCTTCGTTCAATTATCGGGGCCATTCAGCAGAGAAACATCCGGGCGACGGCGGGGTCGTTCGAGTCATACACGAGCGAAAAAAACGTTGTTACCCTGGCCCAGTTCGAAACCGCGGACGAAGTGGGAGACGTCATCGTGCGCTCGTCGTTCGACGGTCCTTCCGTCACGATCAGGGACCTGGCAAAAATAAACGACGGCTACGAGGAAGAAAAAGTTCTTTCACGGATGAACGGCCGGCCGGCGATCTCGTTTGTCGTCAGCAAAAAGGAATCCGCCGATGTGATACGTACGGCGGACGCCATCCGGGATCTGATCGAAAGCGAATCGGAAAACCTGCCGGATGGTGTCACCGTCCAGTACGCCGACGACCTGTCGCGGTATGTGAGAAACCGCCTGGACGTTGTCAGTTCAAACGGTTTGATCGGGCTGGGATTCGTGCTGGCGCTCCTGGCGATGTTCCTCAGCTTGAGGACGGCTTTCTGGGTGGCCATGGGGATTCCGGTCGCCATTCTGGGAACCATATTCCTTCTGCCCCCCTTCGGACAGTTCATCGATGTGATTTCCATGGCGGGAATGATCATGGTCATCGGGATTGTTGTCGATGACGCGATCATTATTGCGGAAAACATCTACCACAAACGCGAGCTGGGCCTCCAGCCGGTGGATGCCGCTGTCGAGGGTATCGGAGAAGTTTATAAACCGGTAATCACGACCATACTCACAACAATTGTGGCCTTTGCGCCGATGTTTTTCATGAGCGGCATTATGGGCAAAGTGGTTTATGTAATTCCGCTCACCATCAGCCTCGCTCTGCTTATTTCCCTGGCCGAGGGGACCGTGGCGTTGCCCGCGCACCTGATCTGGGGCGTCAAACCACACAAGCCCGGCGCGACCAGGCGCGTCAAGCGCGGCTGGTTCGACGGGATTCGTCGTTTTTACCGCCGCACCATTGGTATTGCACTGGTACTGCGTTACGTGGTTGTGGTCCTCGCCGTCGCGTCTCTTGGTACCGGTTTATGGTACGCGGCGACTCATATGAGTTTTGTTCTGTTTCCGACGGACGCAGCCGACGTATTCTTTATCCGCGTCGAACTACCCCGGGGTAGTTCGCTCGAAAAAACATCAGATAAGGTTGCGGAGATCGAAGCGCTGATCGACGCACTTCCCGATGGTGAAGTGGATTCCTATGTCACCCGGATCGGCAACCAGGGGATGTACGTCGCCGGCGAGAATGAAAACTGGGGAATCGTGAATGTGTATCTCACTCCATTCGCGACACGCGATCGCGTGGCCGATGATATCGTGACCGATCTGCGCAAACTCAGCGACGAGTTGGAGGGATTTGAGAAAATTGTTTATTACATCGACGCGGGAGGACCGCCGGTCGGAGAACCGGTCACGATTCGTGTTGTCGGTGGAGAGAACGGCCGCCGACTGGCACTCGCAGATTCGGTGGTGGCGGTTCTTGCCGCAACGCCGGGGGTCAAGGATATCGATCGCAACGACAAAAGAGGTAAGGACCAGGTCGAACTCAGCCTCGACTACGACGAACTTTCCCGTCTGGGCCTCACCGTGGCCGACGTCGCCCGCAACGTCAGAATTGCGTTCGACGGCGAACTGGTGACAAACGTCCGCTACGGCGACGAAGACGTTGAATTCCGTGTCATTCTCGACGAGAAAACGCGACGCAACCCACGGTTGCTGGGCGAACTGCTCGTACCGAACAACCAGAACCGGCTGATTCCCTTGAAGAACGTGATGAGCGCCCGCACCGGACCGGGCACGTCGTCGGTGTATCACTTCGACAACGAACGCGCGATCCGCATTACCGCCGACGTCGAAAAGGGCTTGGTAACGCCACTCCAGGCGACCAACGCCGTCGAGGACCATTTTGACCTGCGTGGTGACTGGCCGGGGTTGCGATTCGAGATCGGAGGCGAAGCCCAGGAAACCCAGAAATCTATGGAAAGCCTGATGGTAGCGTTTTTGAGCGCCGCTGTGGCGATTTACCTCATTCTCACCGTCCTGTTCAATTCGGCGACCCAGCCGCTGATGGTGATGACGGCGATTCCCATGGGGGTTCTCGGCGTAATCGTCGCGTTTGCCCTGCACGGCCAGCAGCTTGGATTTACCGGGGTGATGGGTCTTGTTGGTCTATCGGGTGTTGTCGTGAATGACTCACTTGTGCTGGTCAACCATATCAACCGGCTCCGGAAGAAACGACAGGGCGATCCGTTGATAGAAATCGTCGCCGATGGGGCGACCGACCGCCTGCGCGCCGTTCTCCTCACGTCGCTGACCACCGTCGCCGGCCTGCTCCCGCTGGCCTACGGGATCGGCGGATCTGATCCTTTTATCGCACCGATGGCGTTGGCGATGGGTTTCGGCCTGTTGTTTGCTACGCCCATTACACTGGCGCTGATTCCCAGTATGTATTTGATCGCTAACGACTTCAAGCGTTTCACCCTGTGGACCGGCCGGCTGGTCACAGGGCCATTCTCCCGGACGGGAC
>CAYUDF010000411.1:0-3913 GCA_964443465.1 uncultured bacterium | reverse complement strand
GCATTCCAGAATCGCCAAAGATATCAATTTGAATATCCGGTTCTGACAATCCATACGATGTGACAGCACTTCCGTCTTCGTCGATCACACGGTCAAATTCCAGCTCTCCCGCTATAGCGATCGCCCGGCTGACTTTGCGCGGATTCACGGTTCCCATCGCCGGATTCGGGTACCCCCATTCGTTGCCCGGGCGGACTAAGGTGAGATTCAGCTGAGGGGACATGATTTCAAATCTGTGAACCTGCGTATCGTTCATTTGCAGCAGTCGCCGGTCGCGCATGTTGTCCACCGTGGAATCGAAGATCTCAAGAACTGTGGTGTCGCACAGTGCGACCCGTCCGACCGATTCGTTGTCGGCGCCGGTGTAAGACGCGCCGGCGTAGAGACGTGATTCCAGTCGACGCCCGAAGGAAACGGTGTGGGTTGAACCGTCTTCCAGTGAAACTTCCACGGACCCGTGCGCGTTTTCGAACGGCGCGACCAGGGGAATCTGTTCGGACGGGACGAATTCCGCCACCCGGACGCCCTGGAGGTAACGGAGGACGGCTTCGACGTACTGCGTGCGACCCGCTACTTCATGCGATCCCGTTTGCGTGATCCAACCGCCCGAGTCGGCTCGTCGCCACTCCAAAGATCGGTCGGGCCATCGGATTGTATACCTGGTGACCGTCGACAGACCGAAGCGGACCAGACGGTTGTCTCTGAATTCGGCCAGGCTGGCAAGCGCGTACCGTCTGATCCCCGTGGGTACCAGCAGAACGTGGCCGCCCGGGTACAGGGGGCGCGCGTAGGCGTAGTACGCGTCCACGGTGAGATTTCCGATGGCGAGGGCGGTGACTGTGTCGCCACCGGCCAGAACAGCTGTGACGGTCGCCGCCGGTGGAGCCAATCCGAAGGGAGTCGGGTCCTCCTGCGGGCCCAGGTCACGAAAGATCTCCCCGTCGGACAGTATACCGAGCAATTGATTGACAGCGCCGTCTTCGGCCCAGTCGGAGAGGGGGGCCGTCATTTTCCATCCGTGTTTTTTGCGTTCGAAAGTGAATCTGCCATCCGGTCTCAGGATAGAAACAAATGAGACGTTAGTGATGTTAAATTCGGCGAGGTCCGAACGCGAAGCGCTTTCCCGTTCGGCACGGCGCTGCCGAGGCATTTCGACCAGAAAAAACCAGGCCGTCAGAAGCACTGCGACGACGGCCAGTATGAGTGTGTTTCTTTTCCGCACGCCCGGTCACGATCTCCGTTTCTTCAGATGAACGTACCCGCCCAGTGAAATCACCAGTAACGGCAACAGGACCAGGCACAGCACAAAAATCAGCCGGCCCTCCGCGGCAGAAATGAATACGCTGTCGCCGAGGCCGGCGCGCAGACGGATCGGTATGACGATTTCTTCCTCCGCCAGGTAATCCACGGCGTTGAGAAAAAAATCGGAGTTTCCCAATACACCCAGAAACCTGTTGGTGGCGAAGTCCGAATCCCCGACCACCACGATCCGGCTCCTTGATTCCTTTGCGTTCAGTTTGAGATTCCGGTCGAATCGATTTGTCCTCTCCGCTACCAGCGCCACGGCCAGTGGCGGCGGCACATCGTTCCGGTCTCGTGTCGCTGTTCCGGAACTAAAGTTTGTCATGTCCGTCTCTCCCCACGCCGATTTCTCGGTGATGGCCAGGTACTGGGCGTTGACGGAAATATCGCCTTCAACGGGCACGATGGCCAGCGGCCGTGCCATGGGAAAGATGGTGATCGCCTGGAAGTCACGGGTGATTGCGTGCCCCTCGTAACGGCGGATTTTTGTATACGTGGCGTCAAAGATTTCTTCACCCGCGTCCACAACAACCAGTTCATCGAGCAGTACAATATTGTCGATAAC
The DNA here is from genome assembly GCA_964443465.1 of uncultured bacterium. GTDB lineage: Bacteria > Krumholzibacteriota > Krumholzibacteriia > WVZY01 > JAKEHA01 > CAYUDF01. The sequence goes on along the minus strand of CAYUDF010000411.1, from coordinate 2,046 downwards.
AACGTGGTATCTCGCCAGGATCGGTTCGATGCGCCCGACGGGCCGGCGGGGATCGAGGAGAAACAAAACGCTGCCGCCCTGTTCGAGATACGCGGCCACTTTGCCGGCTTCGTGGTCGAGCATCTCCTTCTTGGGACCGGCTATAATCAGGACCGCACAGTCGGGTGGAATCGAATCCACGTCGAGCAGGGACAACTGATAAACCTTGAAGCCCTGTTCTTCCAGCCGTATCCGCGCCGCCGACATGCCTTCACCGGCGTTGTAATCAATGCGTTTTTCGTCGTGCCCCGTGATAAAATAAACAGTTTTCTGGACCTGGCGTGTTGCCAGCAAGATGGCATTTGTCAGTTTTTCTTCCGAAATACCGTCGATTACCCGCCGGGTATTTTTGTATTCCACCAGTACCTGCCCCTGGCGCACGCTTTTGGCTTCCGCGATATGCGGTTTGCGGTCTGGATCCACCAGCGAAAACCGGATCAGTTTGTTGTTGTGTTCGTACATCGAGAGAAGATTGGACGCCAGTACCGCGTTTGTCTCTGTGGATCTGAAAAAGGCCGTCACCACAACCTCGTCGCTGAGCTGTGCAAGCAGGGTTTGTGTCTGTTCCGTCAGCGTAAACCTCTGGTTGGCTGTGACATCGAAACGGTGTGTATTTTTCATCGATATCGCCTGGACAACTACGAGTACCGCCGCGAACATCACCGTCATCAGCACCGCGTTCGCGCCGTGGCGCGCCGAGCGTTTGCGTGAAAACGCGGCAAGTGTTCCGATGTTGGCCACGGCGGTTACCAACAGCAGCCCGAGTCCCGTAACAAACAGCGCTATCGGCAACCGGTCGCTCATCGAGCCCACCGGGTACATCGACGCGCCAGCGATGAGCAGGACCAGTGCAATGGCCGAAACGATTCTGGAAACGGTTTCCTTCATGTGTTCAGCTCCGCCACCTGTTGGAATCCAGCACACGCGACGACAGAAACAGAAAAAACAGCGTGAAATTGAGGTAGTAGATTACGTCGTTGGTATTCAGCACTCCCTTGGAAAAGTCGTCGAAGTGCTGAAGGATCGACAACTGGCCCAGCACACCGGCGGCGGTTGGAGACACGAACGGTGCAATCCACGCGAGAATCAGAAACAGCAGGCCGCACCCGAATGTGGATACACCGGCAACCAGCTGATTGTCGGACAAGGAAGAGAAAAACAACCCCATGGCGATGAAGGCGGCCCCCATAAGTAATAAACCGGCGTAACTGGTCAGCACCGGTCCGATTTCGGGTCTTGTATATTTGAACAGCAGCAGCGGATACAGTGCCGTTAAAAAAATCATCGCCGCGTAAACCGTCAGGGTTGCCAGGTATTTCCCCAGGATCGCGTCCCAGTCGGATATCGGAAACGTGAACAACAACTCGGCTGTACCCGACTTGCGCTCCTCCGACAGAAGCCGCATGGTCAGCAGCGGCATAATCAGCATCATGATTGTGGAGATGTTGGAGAAAAGCGGTCTGATCACACTTTCGGTCAGGCTGAGTCCGGGCGCACCGGCGGGGTTCTGCATGGCCTGGATGGAGGCGAGGTTGAAGTACCCCAGGAGGTTGTAAAAAAAATAACCGGCGATCAGCACGAATACAGCGATAACGGCGTACGCTGCCGCCGAATTAAAAAAGTACTGCAGCTCGCGGCGGTATATGGCGATCATCTTGCTCACGCTCCGCCCTCCCCGTCTGAACGGTCGTCCACACCGGCCGACGGGCCCGCGGGTTGCCCGGTGACCAGTTTTACAAATATATCTTCCAGGCTCAGGGTTTTCGTCTGCAATCCCATCACGCCCCACCCACCGGTCACCAGGCAGTGCGCGACCGCCTCGCGGACGTCGGTATTGTCGCGGGGTTCCACCGTCAGTCTCGTGATCCCTGCCTCGGCGGATCCCAGGTTGTGGACGGTTTCAACGTTTTCGATCCGGAGCAGGGCGGCGCTGATGGATGTGTAGTCACCCCGGACCAGCACTTCCAGATTCATCGATCGGCCCATAGTGTTTCCCAGGTTCTCCGT
>CAYUDF010000410.1:0-3914 GCA_964443465.1 uncultured bacterium | reverse complement strand
GGCAATGTGTCGTTGAGGAGCTCCCTGGGCGAGGGGAGCCGTTTCAGGGTCCAGATTCCCCTGGCCGCGGATACAAACGGAGAGTAAAACACACGGCGCAGCGGATTATTGCCCGGTTTCAGGTGGTGTTTTAGATCCTGAGGGATTTTGCCGCCGGAAACCGGATACAAGCACAGAAAAACAAGGAGTTCAGTAATGACAAGGCACCTCGAACGCGACCTCGACCGCTTGTCCAGGGAACTGCTCACGATGGGCGCCATGGTCGAAGAAGCGACCAATAAGGCGCTTTTGGCGGTATCGAACCGGCGATCGGACCTGGCGACTGAAGTAGTCCAGGGAGACGATGCCATCAATGATAAGGAAAATCTTATTGAGGAAGAATGCCTCAAACTCCTTGCTCTCCATCAGCCGGTGGCTACCGATCTGCGTTTTATCATTACGGCCCTCAAGGTGAACAACGACCTGGAACGAATGGGGGATCTCGCCGTAAACATTTCAGAACGGGCAGCGCACCTGGTCGGACTGGACCCGATTCCTCTTCCGGCGTCCTTTGAAAAAATGCTGCCCGACGTGCAATCGATGGTGCGTGATTCACTCAACTCGCTGGTCAACATGGACTCCAAACTGGCCCGCAGCGTGTGCGACATGGATGACGAAGTGGACGAGATCAATGCCGGTATGTATGACGCGATGCAGAAGCTGATGCATGAAGATCCAGCGACGATCGAGCCGGCGATCAACACTTTGTCGGTATCCCGCAACCTCGAGCGAATCGCGGACCTGGCCACCAATATCGCCGAAGACGTTGTATTTCTGGTCGAAGGCGAAATCGTTCGCCATAACTTATAACTATGCTGCACAATGACGGGCTGCGCCGCCATTGTGCAGCATAGTTACGGACGATTTATACTGACGATCTCAAGCACTTAGATGTCCGTTTTTGCGTCCGGGCGGAGATCGCAGCATAATCACCCAAGTGCCTTCAAGCTTTCGTATGAACACAGAGATAAAGCACCCATATGTGCGGCTGGAGACTGACGTTGTTGATGACAAGAACCAGCGGTCGTTGTTGTTTGAAAGACCCGTACGCGAGCTGCGCCTGGAAACGGACGGTCACCCAAAAATATTTCTGGACCAGATCGACGCGGCGCTGTCCGACGGATACTGGGTGGCCGGATACTTCACCTACGAAATGGGTTACCTGCTCGAACCCCGCCTGAAACCTCTAATACATAAAAAACAACCAACCGGACCGCTCGCCTGGCTGGGGGTTTTCGAGGCCCCCGTTGATACCGTCGACGACGGGGAATCACCGCGAGAATATGCGGTTTCCGACCTCCGGTTGAGTACGTCGTGGGATGAGTACGCCAGCTCGTTCGCGCGGATCAAGCAGCACATCGGCGACGGTGAGACATACCAGGTCAACTACACCATGAAAGCCCGGTTCGATCTGGCCGGGTCCCCGGAAGCATTGTACAACCATCTTCGCGAACGCCAGCGCGTGTCTTACTCGGCATATATTTGCGATGGCGAGCGCAGCGTTATCTCCCTTTCGCCCGAGCTGTTTTTGAGGCGTGAAGGCCAGGACCTGGTCACACGCCCGATGAAGGGAACCGTTCGTCGCGGTAGCAGCGACCGGGAAGACGCCGATCTGGCGCGCTGGCTGGCTGCTGATCCGAAGAATCAGGCGGAAAACGTGATGATTGTGGATATGGTCAGAAACGACCTCGGGCGGATTGCGCCGCCGGGAGGTGTGCATGTACCCCGGTTGTTCGAAGTGGAAAAATACCAGTCGTTATACCAGATGACGTCGACGGTGGAAGCGCGGATGCAGGAAGGCACGACGTGGTACGACATCATGCGCGCGATTTACCCGTGCGCTTCCATTACAGGAGCCCCGAAGATCCGTACGATGGAACTGATCGCCGGTCTGGAGAAGGAGCCCCGCGGTGTGTACACGGGAGCGATCGGATACTTTGCGCCGGACGGAACCGCCTGTCTGAATATCGCGATCCGCACGCTCGTTGTGGACGGAGAAGGGCGGGGAGAAATGGGTATCGGCAGCGGTGTGATTTATGACTCCGATCCCGCGTCGGAGTTTGACGAGTGCCTGCTCAAGGCCCAGTTCCTGTCCCGGCCCCGGCCGCAGTTTGAGCTGTTGGAAACCATGTTGCTGGAAGACGGAAAGTTATATCTGCTTGAGCGTCATCTGGCGCGGTTGGAATCGTCGTCGGCCCGTTTTGGTTATGCCTGCGATCCGGCCCAGGTGCGGAGTGAACTGGACGGACTTACGCGTTTGCACAGTCGGGGATCGTACAGGGTCCGGTTGCTGTTGTCGAAAGACGGTTCGTTGTCCCTGTCGGCAGACACCCTCGAACCTGCTGTGCCGGAATACCGCGTGAAAATCTCTTCGATTCGTGTGAATAGCGCGGACGAGTTGCTCCTCCACAAAACCACGCACAGGCCGCTCTACTCCAGCGAACGAGAATCTGCACTGGACCAGGGATATGACGAGGTGGTGTTTGTAAACCAGCGGGACGAAGTGACGGAAGGTTCGATATCCAACGTGTTCGTGGAATCGAAGGGTGTGATGGTCACGCCGCCCGTTTCATCGGGTGTCCTGCCGGGCACGTTAAGGGAGGAACTGATTTCCGTGGACAGGTGCAGAGAGGGCGTAGTAACGGTCGCCGACCTGGGGTCGGCGGACCGTATCTACATCGGCAATTCCGTACGGGGACTGGTCCCGATACGGATCGAAATGTAACCGCCTGTTTTCCAATCCGGTGCTGACCGGGATTCTGTTATCAGGTTCCGGTTTTTTCGTCTACGTCAACGGGTGCGTCGTGTAACGCCATGCACAACGGGTAGCGCTGTTCGCTGTCGCACAAAAGCTCTTCAACCGTGGTATCGGCGAACGCTTTTTCCAGGGCCGCCATGGCGTCGTCGATCCTCTGGTGCAGCGCGCACAGCGCGTCCACTTCCTGGATATGGTCCATCGGGCATCGGTGTATGCGTTTCAGCGGATCAACTGCGTTGATCACTTCCAGAAGCGTAACTTCCTCCGGTTTTCTGCGCAGTGTAAACCCGCCCTTCGATCCACGCTGGGACCGGACGAGATCATTTCTGCCCAGCTGCTGCAACACTTTGTAGAGGTATCCCATAGGGACGTCAGTCGCCTTGGCGATGTCGGCCGTCACCATGGGACTACCCTCGGCGGTGGCCAGGGTGACGACGGCGCGAAGCGCGTATTCAACTGTCTGAGATAACAAGATATTCCCCCTCATACTGAGGTTGTGTTTTCTTTTGCGTAACTTACATCATCTGGCTTCCTCCGGTTTGGATAGCCAAACAATAGTGTGTAGCCGAAGTATATAAACTATACGGAAAATATCAAGTAGATATGAATATCTGCACCATAAAATACAGAAGATAAACAGAACCTAAAATATTGCAATATCAACGGATACGAACATCGTCGTGTGCATGGGGGGGCTGTTCGATGGCCAACAGCGGGGCGTGCGAAGAGGCTGTAAAACAGGGAAAAGTGTGGTATCCTTATGGTACAAAGCAAACTACGTAATTCCGTAAAGGTAAAACCATGGAATCGCGGCGGACGGAGACCGTCTCTGATCAGTATGTGGTTGTCCCGGGTTGGGTACCACCGTGGGTCGAGAGGGTAGGGGCGCCCGTTTGGGTCAGCGACCTGAACCACAAAATTATCTACGTTAATCCCCGCGCCGAAAAGCTTCTGGGGCGGCCCGTGGACAGGTGTGTCGGTTACAACTGTTACGAGGTCACCCGCGGCAAACTTGCAAACGGCAAATCCTTCTGTAACGCGCGCTGCGAGGTTTTCAAACAATTCCAGTTCGGAAACGATATCGAACCCGTACGGATCCGCGTGGGTATCGGAAACC
>CAYUDF010000409.1:0-3915 GCA_964443465.1 uncultured bacterium | reverse complement strand
CTTCTCGGACGTAAAGCCGGAACAGTGTGCCAAATTCGCTGGGTGTCCAGTCGGCCGTTCGGTACGGCGCCACGCCGTAGGTAGCACCCAGTTGCCGGACCCCGGTCTCGTGGGTGGTAAGCGCAAGCACGTGAGAGTGACTGAGTCTGACGTCGGGATCGGGCAGGTCAAAAGTGTCCTGCAGGTATACCCTTCCCCATTCGGGCGAACGGTTGGTTTCCAGCCATTCCCAAAGCGATCGGACTTCCGCCATCTCGGCGCCGCCGGGTGACTCTGTTTGCGCGCGCAGCGGCGCCCCGAACCACCAGCCCGAAGCCAGCGCGGCGGCGGCGGCGACCAGGCCTGCCGTTCTGCTGAAACGGATTCTGCCCACCACAAAACCGCCTTCAAAACCTCCCACAAGCGGTATCACCGACAGGGCAAGACCCAGCCGAACGAAGTACAACATGCGCCAGCTGCCCGGACCGAGAAACCTGGCATCGAATTCACCCGTTACAAAAAGCAGCACGGCGAGCAGCAGGGCGCCCACCAGGGCTCCGTAAACCGGCGTGTCGTTACGACGGCGGGGAAAACGAAAGATACCCCATACCCCCGCCAGCACGAGCAGGACCATCGGCAACGACTCCACAACCAGCCGGAGACCCGGTTCCGGCATTCGGCCGTTAACCAGTTGCAGCACGTGCGTGGGTATAACCAACCGAAGGAGGATCATACCGCCGTCCAGGTTTTGCGGATGAATCGTCAGCGCTTCACGCGCCAGGAGGACCGGCAACCAGTACGCAGATGCGGCCAGCAGCCCGATCGCCCCCGCGGCCGCGTGACGCAGGACGCGGTCTCGTCGTCCGGCGGACACCAGGACGTGTACAACCGCCAACACGGCAAGCGGTACAACTGCATAAAGGTGCGTCAGCAGTATAAATCCCGTCAGGGCGGCGATGAGCGCCAGGCCACGCCGTGACGTATCTTTTTGTGTCAGCGCGTCGACCAGCAACAAAAACGCGGCGGCGGCGAGGTAGTACGTCCACATCCCGCCCCACGCCGACCCCACACCCACTATCGCGGGACGTTGAACGAGTAGCAGGAAAGCCACAAGGCAGGAAAGGAGCGGATTGAGAGTGCGGCGGGCCACCCGGTAGAGGGCAAGCGCCGGCGCCACAAATCCGAGCCACACGAAAAAAGCGTAGAGCGGCCCGGCCGGCAAACCCGTTCGCGATAACAACGACAGCAGGCCGTACCACAGCGGCGAGTGGAGCGAGTGAATCGGAAAACCACTGAATGCGATTTCCGACCACCCGTTGCGGGCTTCGCCGACCATTGCGTTCAGTTCGGCAAGATGGGTGGGATTGTCCAGGTAGGTCAGGTATCCACCCGTCAGGATCGGCCAGCCGATCGCAATTCCGGCGGATAATATTGTGGCGACGGAAATCACGTCGCCGGACCGAGTCGAGCTAGTTGGTTTCATCCAATAAACGTTTTTGAAGTTCCTGGATCTTTTCCAGTTCGGAGTCTTCGATCTTTCCCCGGCCCAGTTTCCGTTTGATACTGCCCAGTTTGACGGCACGGGTATAGTTGATATAGTAGAGGACGAGCCCGCCGGGCACAGCAACAAAAGTTTTGAGGCTTTCTTTGAAATAGGTTGTCTGGTAGTCGTCCCCGCCGGGGTTGGATACGACCTGCGAATGTTGCGACGCCCAACCAGGTCTCACGGCGACGGTGGTACGGTTACACCCGTACGTCGGAGACAACAGGGCCTTGATCCCGTTCACCTCCACACAACTGAGGCTGTCTTCCGTCCAGATGTTTTTTATCCGTGACGACATCTCCATCCGAAACGAAGGGGCGGTGTACATTTCAAGCGCCCGTTCCGGAGTCACACCATCAGTTTTCAGAAACACGTGTGCTTCGATTCGTATGAATCCTTCTTCAAATTTGCGCTGATTTTTGGCGTCCGGTTCCCGCCTGTCGGGATCGGCGAAACCGGGGTCCGGGAAGGCCACCTCCACCAGCGGTTCTGCCGGCGCGGCCGACAGGTCCCGGAGTCCACGGGACACATCAAAGATCAGCAGTGTGCGCAGCCGTTCGGCTATTTGTGCGGAATAACCGTCTCCGAGATCGTCTTCCTCGGCAGAGTACCGGTCGATTTGTTCAACGACACGAGGGTCGATGGCTAATGCCCGCGACCAGGCCACAACATCGGACTCCACCGTTTTTTCGCCGGACACCGCATTCCTTGCGGCGATCGAGGCACACAACACAACCAGGAAAATCGCAGTTATACGAAGCACGTTTTTCATACTAATCCCCAGGGTTACCCGCGCCGTCTCCAAACACGATCCAGCCGAGCAACGGATAGTGGTCGGATCCGTAGGTGTCATCTATTCGACGGTATCCGGCCCGCCAGTGTTGCGGCAACCGGAAAAAAAGAAAATCTGTCTGGCGCTCCAGCACGGCGCCAAACTTGAGTGTCCCGTGAGTGGGCAGACGTTCCGGCAGGGGATAATCTTCGCGCACACGCATTACCGCCGGTTCCCTTGTTTCGCCGAACCAGGTATTGAGATCCCCACCGAGAACCGCCGTGCTGTCGGGCGGCAGATTGTCCATGATGAAGCCGATCTGGTACCTTCGCACGCCGCTCATGCTTCGCACGATGGAGCGAACGTTTGTGCGGAGATCGAGGTGAACGTTTGTAAAAAACAAACGCCACTTCTGTCCCGCCGACGATACGCCCTCGACGGCGGCGCCAACCGCCACCCGCCGTTCAATCCGGATCGGCAGTTCCCACGCTGTAAAAGAATCGAGCGGCAACGTGGACAGAATCGCGTTGCCGCGATCCTCCGGACGAGCCTCGTCATCTCCGTTACGCATCGATGGCACGTAATACGTATACAGTCCGTGCTTCCGTCCGACATCTGTTACCGAAATACGCTCGCCAAGATCGGGAGCGGGAAAAATATCGTCGGCGTAGAAGGTACCCGGGGGCGGTACGGGCGGTACGTCTGGACCGTCCCGATATGTCTCCTGCAACAGGATAACAAAGTGGTTAATCGGAATTCCCGCCGTCAGCACGCCTGTTTTCAGCTGACGGATAATATAATTGATTGCGCCGCCACCGACGTGTGTGTTCCAGCAGAGGACGGCGAGGGAATCCAGTGGCGCCGGGGGTACGGGCAGGGCGGGGTCTAACAAAACGGGTGGCCCGACCGCCGCGTGCCACAGCCGCTGTTCAGCCAGTTCATCTTCATCTTCCGACTGGTACCACCTGATTTCGATTCCGTGATCGACCGGCAGACTCAAATCGGACAGATCGGTGGGATCTTCAAGATCGGCTGTTTTCGGACCACAGCCGTTGAGTGCCGACAACAACGCCGCTGCCGCCAAAACGAATATCCAACCAGCCGGTATCATGTGAAACCTGTAATTACGTTTAAAATCATACATGTGTCTAAAAGATACAAGAAAGTGCCGGAATAATTCCAGTATAAGCAGGAGTCGGACGGGAAACTGGTCAGGATTTTTTCGCGAGTAACCGGTTACGTTTGCGGAATATCCGGCCGAATTCTTCGGCCAGTTCAAATGAAGCGTCAACAGCTCTCGGATTTTTTGAGTCCACGTATTCGACGTTCACGCCCAGCTTTTCCGGTGGAAAACCGATCTGGTTGGCAAACGAAGATATCCGGTCCCATACATCGATGAGGCACGAAATCGACGTTTCGCGCATACTCCGTGCGCCCTTGAGCATTCTCTCAACATCTCTGGGTATAAACACACCGAGTGTTTTCTTGGCAAACGTGACGTCTTCCGGTGTCACGATCGGCGAAAACGTCAGGAATATTTTGGGGATCTTTTCTCTTTCCAGATTTCGCACCAGGTCGAGCAGGAAGCAACACATCCACTCGCCTTCGTACAGAATCTGCG
>CAYUDF010000408.1:0-3933 GCA_964443465.1 uncultured bacterium | reverse complement strand
TCGCTTGGCGATAGTGGTGTGTTGTTGTGTGTCGGTTTTAATTACGAGATTTCGCCCGCGCTGGACGGCCTGGTATCCCGCGCGGCCAAAGTGATCTCTCTGGCGGCGTGTGAGACAACGCTGAGCGGCAAGGCCGACCTGGTGATTCCCGGGTTGACGTTTGCCGAGAAATACGGGCTTGTTGTTAATTTTGAGGGTTTCATCCAGCGGCTCCAGGTGGCGCTGGACTTTGAGCCCGACTTTGCCCCGACCGCCCAGAAAGACCGGAACACACCAAATCCGGTGACCGACTGGAAGGTTCTGGAGGATCTGATGACGTCGCTGGGCGGCGAATCAGCGATGAAATGTATTGTTACCCTGCGCAAGGAGATGGCGGGGACGGAAACTGGATTGTCGGGGCTGGATTTGTCGGAAATTGACGACCAGGGCCTGGCGACCAGCGGACAAAAGGTCATCTGAAATTATAACGAGATACACTCGGTAAAATGCTGGACTACCTGATAATTGCTTTAAAGACACTGTTCATCTGGATCGTGCCGCTTGTGCTGTTGATCATTGTGATCTGGTTCGAGCGCAAGGGCAGTTCCTTCATGCAGGACCGCACAGGGCCCAACCGCGCGGCTATCGGCGGAGTGCGCCTCGCCGGAATCATTCACCTGATCGCCGATGTCGTCAAACTCCTCATGAAGGAAATGATGATCCCCGGCAAGGTGAACCGGTTCTTCTTCATGGTCGCTCCGATGATCGGGTTTGTATTTGTGCTTCTCGCATTTTCGGTTATCCCGTACGCAGACACGTTAAAAATCGCCGGACGAGAGATACCCATGCAGGCTGCCACGTTAAACGCCGGCATTCTGTTTATCCTGGCGATCACGTCTCTCGAGGTTTACGGAGCCGTGCTGGCCGGCTGGTCTTCCAATAACAAGTTCGCACTGCTCGGAGGATTGCGGGCGACGGCGCAGATGATCAGCTACGAAATCCCCCTGGGTCTGTCGATCGTGGGCATCTTCATGATGTTCGGGAGTATGCAGCTCAACGAGATCGTACGAGGCCAGGGTGAACTCTTGTTTGGCTTTCTGCCCAAGTGGGGTGTTGTGGTGCAGCCGCTGGGATTTATCATTTTTCTGGTGGCGATGTTTGCCGAGGCCAACCGTACTCCGTTCTGTCTGCCCGAAGGTGAATCCGAAATCGTCGCCGGGTTCCACGTCGAATATAGCGGAATACGCTTTGCCCTGTTTTACATGACCGAATACGCGGCGATTGTGCTGGCGTCGGCGTTGATAGCGACGGTTTATTTCGGCGGCTGGCAGGTGCCCTGGATGCCGACGCACAAACTGATTCAACACGCGCCGATTGTTCTGAAGATATTGCTCGGCGTGGGAGGTATCGGCGCCGCAATTTTTGGATACTGGATGTTTGTGTTCGCGCGGCGCGTGAAGGGAAAATTCGGCGACGCACGTGAAAAAGAGGGTTACATTCTCGGTGTTCCGTGTTTTATCGGCGCCGCCGTGCTTCTGTATTTTTTATTTTTTTCGTTCGGATCGCCGTTATCCGATACCGGGGCAAGCATCACAGTCCTGGTCGTACAAATCATGATGTTTTTGATCAAGATGGTATTTTTCTGCTGGGTGTTCATCTGGGTGCGGTGGTCGCTGCCGCGATTCCGCTACGACCAGCTGATGAACCTCGGATGGAAAACCCTGATTCCGTTGTCATTTGTGAATATTTTTGTGACCGGTCTCGTTATTTTGCTGGCGAACCGGTGAGGATAGGCCACACGACATGGCTGTAGCGTTTTATATATTTGCCGTTCTTGCGGTTGCCGGTGCGATTCTCATGGTGACCCGCAAGAATCCGCTGGCCAGTGCTTTTTCGCTGATCATTTCGATGGTGGCGCTCGCCGGCCTGTTTGCGATGTTGCTGGCCGAGTTCATCTTTGTGCTGCAGATACTGGTCTATGCCGGTGCGATTATGGTGCTGGTGATTTTTACCATCATGCTCCTCAACCTCAAGAAGGAAGAGTTGCAGGAATCGCCTGTAGGCAGGTTGCAGGGTATCGTGCTCATTCTGATCTGTGCCGTTGCCGCGTACGGTTTTATCGCCGTGCTTTCCCAGCTCCCGGCTACCGATCTTCCGGTGGCGGACGGTTTTGGCAACGTGGAAGGTGTGGGCCTGTTGATGCTCGGTAAATATCTGTACCAGTTTGAAGTGATTTCGGTCCTGTTACTCACCGCCATCGTGGGCGTCGTGTTACTGGCCAAGAAGGTGATCTAATGGGCGAAATTACCATTCATCATTATCTGTACCTCAGTGCCGTGTTGTTTTTTATCGGCGCTTACGGTGTACTGTTTCGCCGCAACCTGATCATCATGTTCATGTCGGTCGAGCTGATGCTGAACGCCGTGAATCTGTCGTTTGTCACGTTTGCCCGCTATACGGCGACGATGGACGGACACGTGATCGCCTTTTTTGTGATGGCTCTGGCCGCAGCGGAAGCGGGTATCGGCCTGGCGATCCTGGTAATGCTGTTTCGCAACCGTGTCACCGTCCAGGCGGATGACCTGACCCTGATGAGGGACTAGAAAACTGCCGATAACGTATTAATATGGAAAACTACCTCTGGATAATTCCTTTTGCCCCGCTGTTCGGCGCGATTATCAACGGCAAACTTGCCGCGTGGTATTCACACAAGGACCACGGCGCCAACGAGAAACTGATTGCCTTTATCGGTTGTCTGGCGCCACTGACTTCGTTTGTGGTTGTGGCGATCATTTTCTTCGAGATGCTGGGCGCCGATCCGTCGCACAGGACTTACCAGCAGACGTTGTTCGACTGGATCGTTGCCGGACCGATCAATGTCAAGTTTGCGTTCTGGGTTGACCAGCTCACGATGGTGATGCTGCTGGTTGTAACGCTCGTCGGTACGATAATTCACTTCTACTCGATCGGTTACATGCACGGCGACCGTGGTTTCGCGCGGTTCTTTGCTTATCTCAATTTGTTCATGTTTTCGATGCTCACGCTTGTGATGGGGCAGAGCCTCCTGGTGTTGTTCGTCGGGTGGGAAGGTGTCGGGCTTTGTTCGTACCTGCTCATCGGCTTCTGGTACAAGGATCTCGCCAAATCCGCCGCCGGTAAAAAGGCGTTTATCGTCAACCGGATCGGTGACCTGGCCTTTCTCATCGGTATGTTTATCCTGTTTGTGACCACAAAAAATGTCGGCCACGCAACGCTTGATGTCCAGGTTATGAAATCGATGGTCGCACAGCACCCCGATTTCTTTATCCCGGTGGCCACGGCGGCGTGCATCCTGATGTTTGTCGGCGCGTGCGGCAAGTCGGCGCAGATCCCGCTTTACGTGTGGTTGCCCGACGCGATGGCCGGTCCGACACCCGTCAGCGCGCTGATCCACGCGGCGACCATGGTCACCGCCGGCGTGTACATGGTAGCCCGGATGTCGTTTCTCTACGAACTGGCGCCGGTGGCGATGGCGGTGGTGGCGATTGTGGGGGCGGCCACGGCGATTTTTGCCGCAACAATCGGTATATGCCAACGGGATATCAAAAAGGTGCTGGCCTATTCGACGGTCAGTCAGCTGGGATATATGTTTATCGCCGTGGGTGTCGGCGCTTACGCGGCGGGTGTGTTTCACCTGATGACCCACGCATTCTTCAAAGCCTGTTTGTTCCTCGGCGCCGGCAGTGTGATCCACGCGATGAGCAACGAGCAGGATATGTTCAAGATGGGCGGGCTGGGCAAAAAAATCAAGGTAACGGCGGCGACTTTTATCGTTGCGTCGGTCACGATTGCCGGCGTGCCCCCGCTGGCCGCGTTTTTCTCAAAGGACGAGATCCTGTGGGCTGCGTTTAACACCACCGTCGGCCCAGAGTGGCTGGGGATGTTGTTGTGGATCGTCGGGTTTATCACGGCGGG
>CAYUDF010000407.1:0-3939 GCA_964443465.1 uncultured bacterium | reverse complement strand
GTGGGTATGCGATTCTCCGAGTGAGAATCGTACTTCAATTGGGAGGAGATTTATGATGTGTGAGTAGAAACGAGGGTGTATATAATCTCCCCAGATTCCTGGATATTGTAAACTGAATCGTATCTAGAGTCAAGCCGGCCGGGGTAGTTTAATCGGCGTCTTTTGCGCAGCGGAAGCCCACGGCGAAATCAACCCAGTAGGTGGGCAGGCAGATTCGGGCGTCCACCGTACAGCACATCTTGCCGGACTTCCACCCGCCGCCCCGGACTGCTCTGAATGTCCCGCTCTCGGGCCCTTTGGGATTATCTTCGGGGCTGGCGCTGTAGTAGAACTCCTCATAATAGTCCGCGACCCATTCACGGACATTTCCGGATACTTCGTACAGTCCATAACCATTCGCCTGATAACTGGTTACGGGAACGGTGCCGTCTGACTTGAAATTCGCGGCGGTGTCGTCCATCTCGTCGCCCCCAGGAAATTTCTTACCAGCCAGTCCGCCGCGGGCGGCGAATTCCCACTCGGCTTCTGTCGGTAACCGTTTGCCAGCCCATTCGGCATAGGCTTTTGCGGCCGCCCACGACACGCCCACGACGGGGTGGTCAGCGAAGTCTGGACCGCACCGGAACTCTTCCATACCCCAGAATATTGGCAGGGCGCGTTCAGTTTGCATGCAGAAGCTGTGGTACTGGGCGTTGGTGACCTCGTGTTTGTCGATGTAGAAGGAATTTAGACGGACCTTGTGGACGGGGCTGTTGTTGGCCTCACCCTCCTGTCCCATCATGAATTCACCACCGGTGACCAGGACCAGCTCGGTGAGTTGTTTGTCTGAGGTGTTTGTTGTGGATTCCTGCGCGGAGCTTTGTGCCGGTAGCGTTGCCAGCAAGATTGCGGTCAGTACGATTGCCAGTTTTTTCCGGTACATGCGGATTCCCCCTCGTGATTGGTTACACTATACAGGTTGTTTTATAATCATACAATATTGTCCATAATTTGTTCCTGTTCGATTGTTCAGAATCGAGGAACAGCGGGGAAGCGGTGGTTATGGGGTCTTGTCGGCGTCTTTATCCGCCGCCGATTTTTTCTTTCGCCGCTCGTCCACGGCCCGCTGGAGCAGAAACTCGATCTGTCCGTTGACGCTCCTGAATTCCTGCCCCGCCCACCGGTTCAGTTCGTCCCAGAGGGCGGGGTTGATGCGGAGAAGTAGTTTCTTACGTTCGGCCATGGCTGCCTGGTTATTGATACAGTGTGCCTGTATTCACGACGGGTGACGCCGACGATTCGCTGCACAACACGACGAGCAGGTTACTCACCATCGCCGCTTTGCGCTCGTCGTCCAGTTCGACGATTGAGTTTTGCGCAAGTTTGTCGAGCGCCAGTTCGACCATGCTGACCGCACCGTTCACAATCTGGGTGCGCGCAGCAACAACCGCAGACGCCTGCTGGCGGCGGAGCATCGCTTCGGCGATCTCGGGCGCGTAGGCCAGGTGACTGATCCGCGCTTCGATGACTTTGATACCGGCTCTCTCGAAACGATCCTCGAGCTCCTTTTCGAGAACTTCGTTGACCTTTTCCTTGCCGGCACGAAGCGTCAACGTTTCTTCTTCATCATCGCCGAACGTGTCATACGGGTACGACCCGGCCAGGTTCCGGATGGCCGCTTCGCTCTGGACCACGACGTAGTGTTCGTAGTCGTCGACTTCGAACGCGGCGTGAAAGGTGTCCGCGACCTGCCATACGACGACTGCGGCAATCTCGATCGGATTACCGGCCTTGTCATTCACCTTGATTTTATCGCCATTAAGGTTGCGTGCGCGTAATGTGATCTTTTTCTTGGTCATAAACGGGTTGGCCCAGCAGAAACCGTTCTTTTTGACCGTACCCTTGTAGATCCCGAACAGGATCAGCACCCTCGAATCGTTGGGGTTGACGATAAACAACCCCGCCAGGGTGAGGATACCCAGAAAAAACATCAAAAAGAACGGGACGATCAACACGATATTCTCAAACCGGATCATCTCGACAAACGTGTAGATCCCGAATGCCACTAGAATGATGCCCAGAAACAGCATCAGATACCCCGAACGCACATTAACGGTCTTTTCGGCAGCCATTTTGTTCTCCTTTCGGCTGATGTCACAATGATATCACATTGATATACAGCAAAACAAGTGCCTTATTCATCTTTTTTCGAAAATAGGGACAAAATATGCAGAACTTATGTATAATGAATCAGTTATAAATATTCTTTTTTTGAACCGAACGAGGTGACCCGCTGTGGCCGGACAATCTGATAATGCAAACCTGGCAGTATTCTGCGATTTCGAAAACATCGCCATCGGGGTACGCCAGTCCAAACACACCGACTTTGATATCAACAAGGTCCTGGAACGACTGCTTCTCAAGGGAAGTATCGTCGTGAAAAAGGCGTACTGCGACTGGTCTTTGTTCAAGGAATTCAAGCCGAGGATGCACGAAGCGGCTTTTGAAATGATCGAGATTCCCCATCCGCGCCAGGCGGGCAAAAACTCCGCCGATATTCGCATGGTTGTCGACGCACTCGACCTGTGTTACACCAAACCGCACGTCGATACGTTCGTGATTTTGTCCGGGGATTCAGATTTTTCACCGCTGGTCAGCAAGTTGCGCGAGAACGACAAGCGGGTGATCGGAGTCGGCGTGAAGGATTCCACATCCGATCTGCTCACGGCCAACTGCGACGATTTTATATTTTACGACGACCTGGTGCGTAAAGAGGAAAAACGCAAGCAACCCGTCAAGACCCGGACGCCCCGGAAAAAGGGTACGTCCCAGAAAACTGCGAAAAAAGACGATGACGTGAGGCTGCAGCAGGCGTTTGACCTGATCGTAGGCACGATCGATATGCTTATCGAAGAGCGAGGCGAAGACGAAAAACTGTGGGGCTCAATGGTCAAGCAGGCGATCAAGCGGAGGAAACCTGGGTTTAACGAGTCTTATTATGGTTTCCGGGCGTTCAGCCAGTTGCTGGTCGCGGCCGAGAAGCAGGGACTGGTCGAACTGGAGCTGGACAAGCGTTCGGGGGGATATATCGTAAGAGCCGTCTATTCGGATGACTAGTTTTATCAAACAAATCGTTGCATCAACCGGTCCGTCACAGCGTCGATATTTTCCGGCGTGATCCCCAGTTCTGATTGAAGACGTTCCGCTCTCTCAACTTTTCTTTGATCCTCGAGGTCGTCGAGTCCGCGGAACACACCGGCGCGCCGGCCCACCTGGTATAAACGTTGTTGTTCCGGCGGCATTGAAAGAAATGTTTTCAGGATCGTCACAAGCCTGTTTTTGTCGTCTGGGAACGTGCCCTCCAGGTCCTCGAACAGGTTCAGTATGTGATCGCTGGTTAAAACGCTACTTATCCCGTCAAGATTTTCGATCATCAACAAAAGCTCTTCAGCAACCTGTAGATCAGAGCACTTCTGAAATTCGCCGGATTCCCATTTTTCGTACAACGGTGCATACGGTGTCAAAGCGAGTGTGCG
Organism: uncultured bacterium; assembly: GCA_964443465.1. Taxonomy (GTDB): domain Bacteria; phylum Krumholzibacteriota; class Krumholzibacteriia; order WVZY01; family JAKEHA01; genus CAYUDF01. The sequence continues at coordinate 424 of CAYUDF010000407.1, read as the reverse complement.
CATCCGGATGAAGTGCGGATCGATCTGGTTCAGCGCGTCGGCTGTTTCAAGCGCGTGGGCACTGGTCAGTTTCACCCCCCCCAGGCCGGGCATTACGTACTCGGACAGCTCCATACCGGCGGCTTTGACTTTCAGGCCGGCTTCGATCTGAATTTCTTTGGTAGATCCCTTGTCGATAAGTTTGAGCACTTCGTCCGATCCCGATTCCAGTCCGATGTGTATCCGGTCCAGGCCGGCGTCACGCAACGCTTTCAGGTCGCTTTCTTTTCTCCGGTAGATCGTTCTGGCGCGGGAGTACGACGTGATTCTTTCTATCGAAGGGAATCGTTTTCGAAGGTGCGCGAGAATGTCCATCAGATCGGGTGGTTTTATGACCAGGGCATCGGCGTCCTGGAGGAAAACAGATTTCTGGTCTCCCGCGACG
>CAYUDF010000406.1:0-3955 GCA_964443465.1 uncultured bacterium | reverse complement strand
GCAGCCGATGTCAACCTGCTGGCGTTCAGCGCGGTTCCCATCGGGCCGGAGAATACACAACTTGTTTTATTTCCCGACACGATCAACTCGCTGGCCCGGGGTGCGGAGAAGGCCGGGTTTGTTCTGAGCGGTCCCAACCGGGCGTTTATGATCCAGGGCGACGATAAACTTGGCGCGTTGGTCCGAATTCACGAACAACTCAGCGAAGCGGGTATCAACGTGTACGCCTCCACCGGGGTTTCCGACGGCAAGGGTGGATTCGGATACGTGATGTACGTCAAGGGCAACAGATTTGACGAAGCTGCCGCCGTACTCGGTGTGTAGTGAACGCAGCCGGTCAATAATTCTGTTATAATATCAAACTTCCCGCTTGACGGTGTCGGCTGGATTCGTTTAACGTACGCCCGATCAACAATACGTCTGTTTCGTCCTTTTAAGGTGGTCCCGTGAGACCAGCAAGGGAATCTTGAAACGATTTAAACACAAAAACCGCTTTGCCCGCGTCCGCGCGGGCCTGAAAACAGCGGTAGATATGCCTTTCCTCAATATCAGCGAGGAAGGGATTTTTTTTGCCCAACCCTACTGGAGACATTATGAACGACGCAAAATGCGCGCTGGACAGGCGCCCCGGTAAAATTGTGCTCGCCGACGGAACCCGGTTCGACGGGTATCTCAGCGGCGCGGACAGGTTGCCGGTGTGGGGAGAAGTCGTTTTTAACACCTCGATGACCGGGTACCAGGAAGTAATCACCGATCCGTCGTACGCGGGACAGATCGTCGTAATGACGAATCCCCATATTGGAAATTACGGTGTCCATCCGGATGATAACGAGAGGTCCGGCTGTGCGGCCAGGGCGTTGATCGTCAGGGAATTGTCCCCATTCTTTTCTCCCGGCCGTGGCCGGATTTCACTCGAGTCCTTTATGAAACGGACCGGTCTGCCCGGTCTCACCGGGGTGGATACGCGTGCCCTCACCCGCCGCATCCGGTCGGAGGGAGCGGTAATCGCCGCCGTTGGCGAGGCGACCCACAGCGACGACTCGCTGGTCGCGCTGGCGCGTGGCAATTCTTTCAGCCGCGGGGAATCACTGGTGGAGGGCGTGTCCGGAGGGTTGGAGGGCAAACCAGCTGATCACTGCGGCCCGGCTGCGGCTGTGATCGACCTGGGCATCAAAAACAGTATTCTGAAACAGGTGCGTGACCTGGGTTTGTCCACCACGGTATACAATTCCGGTTTTTCCTCCGCCGACGTGCTCGCCAGGGGGTTCGAATTTGTGGTGCTTTCCAACGGTCCCGGTGACCCGGAAGATATCCCGCATGTCGTGGAACAAACAAAACAGCTGCTCGGCAGGATCCCGATCCTGGGAATCTGTCTCGGTCACCAGGTAACGGCGCTGGCGATGGGCGGATCGACGTACAAACTGAAGTTCGGCCACCACGGCGCCAACCAGTCAGTAGTTTGTCACGAAAACAGGCGGGTGTTTGTTACCAGCCAGAACCACGGTTACGCTGTCTCGGACGACATCGCCGTCTGCGACGACATTGCCGTCTGCGACGACATTGCCGTCTGCGACGACATTGCCGTCTGCGACGACATTGCCGGCCGGTCGGGGGTGGCGGTGACATACACCAATGCCAACGACGGCACGGTGGAAGGTTTTGCTTCTGATTCGCTGAGGGTCGAGTGTCTGCAGTTTCACCCCGAGGCTTCGCCCGGGCCGCACGATACGGCCCACCTTTTCGGGGAGTTTTTTCAAAAAGTGAAAGGATGGCGGAATGCCGCGACTGTTTGACGTACAAACTGTAATGGTGATTGGTTCAGGGCCGATCGTGATCGGCCAGGGGTGTGAATTTGACTATTCGGGTACCCAGGCGATACGCGCGTTGCGCGACGACGGGATAAGAGTTGTCCTGGTCAACAGCAATCCAGCGACAATCATGACCGATCCGGAAATGGCGGACGCGACCTACATCGAACCGCTTACGGTGGATGTATGCAGGGCCATCCTGAAAAAGGAAAACGTGGACGCGATTTTACCGACGTTGGGGGGCCAGACCGGTTTGAACCTGGCCGTCGAACTAAAAAACAGCGGAGTGCTGGAAGAATTTGGCGTCAAGCTGATCGGTGTCGATCTGGACGCCATCGTGCGGGCTGAAGACAGGCAGGCATTCAAGGAGCTGGTCGCGGAGGCGGGGCTGGAAACACCGAGGAGCTCGGTGGTCCATACACTGGACGAAGCGCTGGAAGTGGAACAACAGCTGGGCTTGCCGATGATTGTCCGGCCGTCGTTCACCCTCGGTGGAAGCGGCGCCGGTATGGCGCGGACCCCGGAGGATTTCCGACGGATCGTTCAGGACGGGTTGCACAAGTCTCCCGTCACGGAAGTTCTGCTGGAGGAATCAATCGAAGGTTGGAAAGAGTTCGAGCTGGAAGTGATGCGTGACCGCGCCGGCAACCACGTGGTCGTGTGTTCAATCGAAAACATCGACCCGATGGGTACGCACACGGGCGACAGTATTACTGTCGCGCCGGTACAGACGCTGAGCGACAAGGACTATCAGCGGATGCGCGACGCTTCGTTCCTCATACTGGACCTGGTGGGGATATGGGGAGGGGCCAACGTGCAGTTCGCTCTAGATCCAGAAAGCGGCCGGATCGTGGTCATCGAGATGAATCCTCGCGTATCGCGCTCGAGCGCGCTGGCCAGCAAGGCGACCGGATATCCGATCGCCAAAGTAGCCGCAAAGCTCGCGCTCGGTTATACGCTGACCGAAATACCCAACGATGTTGTGGGTACCATTTCCGCCGCCTTCGAACCCGCGCTTGATTACGTGGTCGTCAAGGTGCCGCGCTGGAATTTCGAAAAGTTTCACGGGGCGTTGGATAACCTCGGTCCTCAGATGAAATCAATCGGTGAAGTGATGGCGTTGGGCCGCACCTTCAATGAAGCGCTGCAGAAGGCAAAACGATCGCTCGAATCGGACTGGATCGGACTGGACGGTAAAAAATCGGGGTCGGATAACGGCGATAACATAACCGACAATGTTTCCGATTTGTTGACAACGCCCAATTCCAACCGGTTGTTCGCCGTGAAGGCGGCATACCGTGCCGGTTACACAACGGACGAGATACACGGGCTGTCGCGAATCGATCCGTGGTTCCTGGAAAACATCGGGGCCATCGTCCAGTTTGAAGACCGGATATCGCGCGCTTCTTATCCCTGTTCGAGAGAGCTTTTACGCGAAGCAAAACGGTTTGGATTCAGCGACAGCCAGCTGGCCCGGTTGTGGAGCTGTTCGGAAGACGACGTAATAACACTGCGGGAGCAGTTCGACATAAAACCGGTCGTTAAAATGGTCGACACCTGCGCCGGTGAATTTGAAGCGGCGACACCCTATTATTACATTGCCTACGACGACGTTTGTGAGAAAACCGCCGACGCGGTTTCGACGGTTGACGGTCCCGCCGCCACGAAACGAAAAGTCATGATCCTGGGAAGCGGACCCAACAGGATCGGCCAGGGTATCGAATTCGACTATTGCTGCGTGCACGCGGCGATGGCGCTGCGGGAGTCCGGTGTGGAATCGATCATGGTCAACTGCAACCCGGAAACGGTGAGTACCGATTTCGATATTTCCGACCGGCTTTACTTCGAACCGGTATCGTTTGAGCACGTGATGGCGATCGTCGAAAAAGAACAACCGGACGGCGTCATCTGTCAGTTCGGCGGCCAGACGCCGCTGAAACTGATTCATCGGTTACACGAAAATGGTGTGCGCGTGATGGGAACAACCGTCGAATCCATCGATCGCGCCGAAGACCGAAAACGGTGCAGCGAACTGCTGACCGCACTCAAGATCAAGCACCCGGAATGTGGATTTGCTTCGAACCGGGCCGAAGCGAGAGCTGAAGCGTCCCGCCTCGGTTATCCTGTGCTCCTGCGCCCGCCCTATG
>CAYUDF010000405.1:0-3961 GCA_964443465.1 uncultured bacterium | reverse complement strand
CGCACGTAGTCGCTGGTGTCGATATCTGAAAACTCGTACACAAACGGGTTGGTAATCAGTTTGAATCCGGTGAACGCCAGACAGCGTGAATAATCGATCTTGTTCTGGTACCCGGGTGTAATCCCGTCGTAGTCAAATTCCTGGGCGGTGATATCGACGTCGCGGGCGCACAAAGCGATGTCGTATGTGTCGCACGCCGAGCACATGGCAAACAGGAACCCCCCGTTAAACACATAGTGCCGGATTTTTTCGGCGACCGCTTTTTTCTCTTCGGACACCTTGTCAAAACCAAGGCTGCGCGCCCTTGCCTCAAACTCTTTCTGCTGCTCCTGGTACCATTCGGCATTGCGGTAAGCGCCATAAAACTTGCCGTACTGGCCGGTGAAATCTTCGTGATGGAGGTGAAGCCAGTCGTAGTTACTCAGGCGGCCGGCGAGCACTTCCTCGTCGAACACTTTTTCGTACGGAATCTCGGCGTACGTCATCGCCAGGGTAACGGCATCGTCCCACGGCTGCGATACCGGCGGAATATAAACGGCGACCTTTGGCGCTTTTTCGAGCAACACTATTTCCATGTTGCCCTGTTCGATTTCGGCGTTAATAGAAGCGACTTCGGCGCCGGTGACGGTCACAAACGCGACGTTTTTCAGTCGGGCGTCCAGAATAAGTTCTTCCAGTGCGGGCATCAGGAAGCTGCCCCCGCGGAAGTTCAGCAGCCACTGTACGTTGTGGCCTCCCAACAGCGCCCTGTAGGCGTGGCCGTACGCCTTCAAGTGATCGGACTGGTTGATATCCATCGGCACCAGCAGCATCTGCGCGGACACAACAACGGGCGTCAGTGCGAGCAGGACCACGGCAAACAGCAGACAGAGAATCGCTGGAATACGAGACTTGCTCATTCTTCACCATCCACTATGTAACGCAGCCGGCGGACGTCTTTTCGCACTTCGTCCAGGAACGCATAGTCGGGATACAACATCAATACAACCTCATATTCACGTAGTGCTTTTTCGTACTCTTCATATCCGAACTCGTACACCGCCGCAATAGCCCGCTGAACTTCGGGGCCGCGCGGATCTCCGGCGTACTCCTTGAGAAACTGATTGTACAGCTTGATTGCCCCGTCCAGGTCGCCGCTTGCGTACAGCGTTTGTCCCATCCAGAACAAGGCGCGTGGCCGGAGTGTTTCGTACTCGGGTGCGGCCACGATACTGCCCAGTTTGGTCAGCACGGCCGAAGTGTCACCCAGCATCTCAGACTGCCGGGCCGATACGTATGCTTCAAGCGATCCGGAATCGTACTGCAGGGCTTCTTCGATCACCCACGCCATTTTGATCGCGTTGTTGGTGTATGTAGAAGCGGGATTAAACTGCGCAAGCCCCGAAAGCGTGTCGCGCGCCGCTTCGTATTGCCCCTGGAAAGCCAGCATCACCCCTGTATAAAAAACGCCGGTTTCCATCAGTACGTCGATACCGGATGATTTCAGGCTGACCAGGTAGTGTTCCGCGTCATCGTATTTGCCCGTACCCAGGTAAACCTCGGCGACACGGGAAGCAAACACATCTCCGTAGCGCCGGGAATTGATTGCGCCCACCCTGTACGCTTCGAGCGCCTTGTCGGGTTGCTTCAACCGGTGCAACAACAGGTCGCCGCGTTCCAGGTTGGCCAGTTCGGCGTACTCCGAGCTGGGGTACGCCCGTGACAATTCGGCATATTCGGTGATGGCCCGATCGATCCAGCCGTTCAGGTCCGCCGACGTCGCAGCAGCGCCGGGAACCTCACCCGACCCGAACTGCACGTAGATCGTAGCCAGCATATACTTGGCGCGGTCCGTGCCCGGAGATTTAGAATGATTTTTTGCAAACACATCCAGCGCCCGAACTCCGAGATCGAGATAACGATAACGTTCTTCTTTGGGGCGAACGGCCGCCGTGGTGATCACCTGGTCGGCCAGCGCGAGCAACACGGTTCCATCGGATTGTTTTTCCGAGTCCGCCCGAATCGCCATGTCGAGCGATTGTTCCAGCATGCCCTGCTCGAGATAAGTCGCCGCCAGTATATCGAGTGTGACGTAACGGTTGCCCGTGCCGCTGGCCAGACGGTTGTCCAGCGTTTCGATCAGACCGATACGCTCGCTGTCGCTGATGTCGCGCATCATCTCCATGATCCGGTCGCGCGTAAAACGGTAGTTTCCACCCCGTTCATCGACGTAGCGCAGGTACTCGGTGAGGGCGTCCCCGTATTGCCGGGCCGAGAGGTGCAGTTCCGCAATATCCATCGTCAGGACAAAATGGTGTTTACTCCGGCTGCGCCCTTCAGTGTAAATATCCAGTGCTTCTTCGTAACGGTTGAGGTCGTGGAGCGCGGAGCCTACGGCCTTGTACGCGTTGACGCTGTAGCTGTTGGCCTTCAACAGCCTGTCAAACACGATCAACGCGTCGTCCCGCCGGTCCTGCGTAAGATAGAGAGTTCCGAGTGCCCGTCCCGCCTCGATGCTGCCGGTATTGAGATCGAGAGTACGGTCGTAATAAACAATCGCCGAATCGACCTGACCCATAACCTGGAACGCATAGCCGATCCGGAAGTTGATCCTGTCGTTGTGGGGAAACTGCCGGTCCAACTGCTGGAGGATAATCAGCGATCGTGTCGGATCGGATGACATGTACCGCATGGCCTCCGCCATCTTCGCCGTGATCTCGTACTGATCCCTGTTCTGCCTCGGGGCGCGCACGCGTTGGGCGTCGGCCATACCCGAGAGCAACAGAACGACACCGCACACAATTACCGTGAACATTGCGGCTCGATATCTGGCTGATCTAGAATTCACGACTGTTATTATCCGTCCGGTTTGCTGTTTCTAGCTTCCGCCGCCCTGGACGGCCGATTCCTCGGCCAGGGCACGGAAGTACAATTTGATCAGGTCTTCGAATTCACCGGGCGCTTTAAGCTGCATCGCACGCCGGATTTCCTCTCTCAGAGACTGGGACTCAGGCGCGGGCGGGTTGTTACCGAGACTTTTTGAGAATATCTCTTCGGCTGTAATGCTCTCCCGCTTCTGTTCGTAGTCGCGTGTATGAAGCGACCGCTGCGCGTCGAGGAGCCGGCTCAGTATGTGCTGTTCCCGGCGTACGAGATCTTCGTTGATCTCTCCCCGCTCTATGGCCCTGGACACTTCCTCCATGTCCTCTATGGTCCGGTCCATGCGCCCGAGCAGCTCCTGATTCTGATTCATCGACTGCTCAATTTCTTCGGCCAGGTCGCGCAGTGAGCGTTGCTCACCGGACATGCGGTCGAGTTGTGCCTGTCGTTCCTGCAGGAGCTTTTCGGCGGTAGCCTGCAGTTCCATCATCGATTTTGTCTGCTGCAGAATATCCTGCTGCTGCGGAATCATCTGTTGCAACATCTGCTGTGCCGACATCTGCCCGGAAGACCCCTGGCTGGAGCACTGCTTGGCGCTTTTCAGCAGCTCGATGGTTGCTTCGTTGAGTGATTCAACGGCGTTGTTCGCGTGCGCCGTCGACATGAACGGCCGGTTCTGCTCGAGGAACAGCACCGAGTTCTGCATGCGGTCCACCGAAGTCCCCAGCGCTTCCATCAGTTCGCGCGGGATCGAAAGAGACATGCCGGACAAACTGAGAAGTTCGTTCGCAATTTTTTCGGTCGCCTTGAGGTAACTGTTCTGCGTCTGGGCCAGCTCCTGAAAATCGACGGTCCGATCGCTGGATTTGTCAGCGCGGAGATTTTCCGCCAGTTGCTCTTGTTTAAATGACAGGTCGAGGGTTTGTTTGGCGTATTTCTGAAGATTGAGCTGCATCTTCCGGCCCGAGTTGGCCGACATCGACTGCTGGGCATCGCTCGAACTCCGGAACAGACTGATCAGCTTGTCCATAGCCTCCTGCTGCTCTTCCATGGCCTGTTGCTGCTGGGACATCTGGAGGCTCTCGGACGCCTTGCGCATGTT
>CAYUDF010000404.1:0-3962 GCA_964443465.1 uncultured bacterium | reverse complement strand
AGATCTTCGCGGATATTAAAGATCCGATCGCTCTTTACCCACCCGATACACCCGACGGTATCCGGCGCGTTTCGGTTGCGACGGCGCGCCTGGGCCGGGACATGCTCAATCAACAGGATCCTCCGCTTCGCGCCATGTGGGTTGAACGCGGAAACCCGGTGACGCAGAACCCCGAGACCCACACGGTACTGGAAGCCATCCGGGGTCTCGAATTCCGGGTGGTGGTCGACCAGTTTATGACCGATACCGCGCGTGAAGCGGACATCGTGTTGCCCGCCAAAACAATGTTCGAACAAACGGACGTCATCAACGCTTATTGGCACCCTTACATCCAGCTCAAACAGAAGGTGATTGATCCGCCCGGCGAAGTGAAACCGGAAACAGAGGTGTACCGCCTTCTTGCCCCCAGGCTGGGGATGTCTCCAACGGCTGTTAATGCGGCCATACCGGGAACGACCGATGCCGAGGTGGAGGCTTTTCTCGACAAAAGACTTGAACGGTTCGAGGCATTGTCGGTAGAACGGCTGCGTGAGGGCGCCGTGATTACGCCGGGGCACCAGGAAATCGCGTTCAGCGATTTTGTGTTTCCAACGCCGACGGGCAAGATCGAACTGCTTTCCAATGAGGCACGCGAACGCTGGGGGCTGGACAAACTTCCTGATTACTTCGAACCGGAAGAATCGTTGAAATCGCAATCGACGGACACGAAACCGTTCCCGCTGTACCTGATGACGCCAAATACAAAAAATCGGATCCACTCGCAGTTTAACAACCTGGAATCGATCCGGGCGGTGAGCCCCGAACCGTTTGTGCAGATCAACCCCGTTGACGCGCATGCGAGGGGGGTATCCGACGGTGACAAGACGCGTATTTTCAACAGCCGCGGAGAACTTCAAATAAAAGCCAGGCTGGATTGGTCGATCAAATCGGGTTGTGTGGCGGTCACCAACGGCTGGTGGATCACGCAGGGGGGAACGGTTAATTTTTGTTCGCTGGGACGGGAAACCGATATGGGGCACGGTGCGGCGTTTCATGACACCATGGTCGAAATCGAAAAGGCGCCGTGATGCAGAAGGCTTTCACATTCGACGTCGGTAAATGCACCGGGTGCGAAGCCTGTCAGGTCGCCTGTACACTCGAAAATCAGGTGGACCCCGGTATCAGTTGGCGGCGGATATTTACTTTCAACCCGCGCGGCGTACCGGGCATCCAGTCCTTTCACCACTCCATGGCCTGTAACCACTGTGTCGACCCGCCGTGCCTGAACAACTGTCCGGCAAACGCGTATTCGAAAGATCCCGAAACCGGCGCAGTGACAATCGACGACGGGAGCTGTATCGGATGCAAATACTGCTCGTGGGTATGCCCGTTTGATGCCCCCCGGTATAACCCGGCCAGCGGACTGATGGAAAAGTGTACGTTCTGTTCTCACCGGTTGGAGGTCGGGGAGACACCGGCATGCGTACAGGTGTGTCCCACCGGGGCGCTCGACTTCTGCGACCTGACCGATGGAGGAGATCCCTCCGATCCGCGTGACCGTGAAACTGGATTTGTGCCGAGCAAAGCGGGCCCGGCGGTTCGATTTGTGGATAGAACACAACCGCTGACAGCTCCGGAAAATTCGGCGGATCGACACGTCTTGAAACCAGCGGACGAATACGAAATGCCCGACGAACTGGCGAAACGACTTCTGTTGACGGTTAGACCTGCGTCCAGGATCAACCTGGTCTCCGAGTGGTCGCTGCTCGTGTTCACGTTCGTGGAAGCACTGCTCGTCGGTGTTATGTTCGCGCGACTGCCATTTCTGGCCGCCGTGGATTCACCGGGCCGTGTTCTGGTGCCGCTTCCGGCTGTTGTGGCGGCAGGGCTGATTGTTTTGCTCCTCAGCGCCCTGCACCTCGGGCGACCCGGCCGGGCGTGGCGGGCCATAATCAACGTTCGCGGATCGTGGTTGAGCCGGGAGGTTGTTTTTTATTCGTTATTTGTTGCCGTTACCGCGTTCATGGCTGTCTCCGGTAACACCGGCGCCGCTGTTACCGGTGTGTGCGGTGCGCTGGGCGCGGCGGCCCTGTTGGCTACCGACATGCTGTATCAGACCACGCACGCCCCGGGCACCGCGTGGCACAGCGCGCAGACTGTGTTAACCGCTGTGCAGATCGGTGGGTTATTTGCGGGGAACGTGGTTGTTTTTGGCGCGGCCTGCGCGATAAAAACTTTTTTATACCTTGTGCGTAAATATGGATTTCACAAACGGGGGAAACGATCCCGCCCGTGGCTGACGCGCCTGCGAATCGTCGGGGGGCTGGCAGCGCCCCTGTTTTTGTGGTGGTACGGTTCACCGGACCACTATCCATACATTGTGATGCTGGCGGTCGCCGGGGAGTTAATCGATCGAGTCGAGTTCTACCTCGAAATGGCTCCTCCATCACCGGCGGGTCAAATGGCGGCGGACCTGGAAACGTCGGTCAAATCCGTGGGATAAGGCCCCTGCCCGGTTGCGGTCGAATGGGCCACGTGATACCCTGAGCCGTTACATTGAATTTTCTTTTTACAGGGAGGCTGTTTGATGTTTCGAATGTTTAAAATGGTGTTGGTTGTCTTGATCGCTGTGAGTCTCTTCGCCTGTCAATCGGATAAGGATGACGCTGACAACGCAGGTGAAAACGCGGCGGAAGTCGCGGAACCCGATTTCATTTCAGTCCAGCACATACTGATCGGTTTCCAGGGTTCCGTACCCGGGAAAAATATCACGCGTACAAAAGAAGAAGCGAGTGAACTGGCAACTAAAGTGTTCAAACGCGCGCGCGCGGGCGAAGACTTCGACAAGCTGGTCGCGGATTATACAGACGACGCGGTACCGGGCATCTACAAGATGGCAAACTTTGGTTTGCCCGCCGACATGGCCAACCAGGTGTACGCACGAGACAGGATGGTCCCGGCGTTTGGTGACGTAGGTTTTCCGCTGAAAGTCGGTGACGTCGGCCTGGCTGAGTTCGATCCGGTCAAGAGCAAGTACGGATGGCATATTATCAAACGTGTAAAATAGATAATCGTCAGGCAGGAGAGTGCTGATTTGACCAGCAAAAAACGATTCCGAATATTTGGTTTTTGGACGTTTATCGTAGCGTTAGCCGCCGGCGCTCCGGCATTTGCGGATTCCGGCGATGATTACCTCGGCCAGAAACCTCCTGGAGACGAACCGGTTGTTTTCGCGCCAGGTATGGTGAGTACCGGTTTGTATGAACGCGACGTCGCGATCACTCCCGACGGCGACAAATTTTATTTTGGCCTGTTGAGCCAGGGGTATGCGACGATCGCCCTATGCAAACGGCAAAACGGCAAATGGACCTCCCCCGAAATCGCACCGTTCTCCGTTGATCCGGCCTTTATGGATCTCGAACCCCACATCACCCCGGACGGCAAACAGTTGATGTTTCTGTCGACGCGCCCGCGCGAGGGTGAGGAAGCCAAGCCGGGATGGACCGACCAGGACATCTGGGTCATGGACCGTACCGGAAAGGGCTGGGGGGAACCGTACAACCTGGGGCCACCCGTCAACACGGACGCGGCGGAGTTTTACCCGTCGGTGACCACAGACGGGACCATTTATTTTACGCGTGATGTGCAGGAGAACGGTAAGCGCAAAAGTCTTATCCTTCGGGCGCGCAAGGTAAACGGAACCTATGCCGAACCGGATATACTGCCGATCGCGGTCAATCCGGGGGATAATCAATACAATGCGTTCATCGATCCCGACGAGTCTTACCTGATTGTTTGTATTGCCGGCCTGGAAGACGCTATCAGCCATAGTGACTACTACGTCTGTTTCAGGAACGAGGACGACGGATGGCGGGGGCCGATCAACCTGGGAGATAAAGTCAACACGCCTGATAACACGGCGCCCTCTCCGTATGTGTCACCCGACGGAAAATATTTCTTTTTTGCCTCGACGCGAAAAATTG
>CAYUDF010000403.1:0-3974 GCA_964443465.1 uncultured bacterium | reverse complement strand
TTGCCCGTATGGAATCCGCCGGCACGCCAAAACGGGTCTGCGCGTTGGGAATGCCGAAGATCAGACCGCCGTCCGGCGAAAATGCCTGGAATCCCCTGGTGATATGCAGGCTCAAGGATATCTCGTTGTCCCCGGGCGTCTGTGACTCGATCTCTATCAGCTGGTTGGGCGTCCGCCCTCCGGAATCGTCACCGATCAGGCCGGGTTGGTCCAGGAGCGCCCCGCACGCCTCGCCAAGCAAACTGTCGACGCGGCGGTCACTGTGAAGCAGGTGTGTGCTTCCAACAAGAAGACCGTCCATCCAGTTGACGGATAGCAGGTCTTCCAATCTTCTGTTACTCACGTGTCACTTCCTCCTTCTGGACGCGGATTAACCTTACTCACATATTCACAAGAAGTTACTGAGTAATCACAACAAGTCTATGCGTGGTTGTCATCTTTGTCAAGCCAGACATCGGTGGTGTGTTTCGGCATGAAGTGTGTCTGGCGGAGAGAGAGGGATTCGAACCCTCGGTACGGTTTCCCGCACACACGATTTCCAATCGTGCCGATTAAGCCAGCTCTCGCATCTCTCCGCCCGTAATCCTGCTGTCTGCCGGATAATCAGGTGTCCCTCTCGCTTCAACGAAGTTATAAAGTCCCACGGAAAGGAGTCAAATGCAATAAAAATATCAGGCTTAGGGCCTGCGGGAGCGAAAAAAGGCCTGCATGATTGCCCTGGCCTTTTCCTCTTCTACACCCCCGGTGACCACAATCGAAACACCCACCCCCGGATCGTTTGGGATCGAAAAAACGCTTTCGCACGCGCCTGTTTTCGGCTCGCGGGCTCCGAACACCACACGGGGGATCCGGGCGAGCAACGCGGCGCCGATACACATCACGCACGGTTCGATCGTCGAGTACAGAACACAGTTCTCGAGCGTCCGAAACCCGGTCGTGGCAACCGCTTCGCGCAAGGCGATCATTTCCGCGTGTTCAAACGGTAATCCGGACAGTTCGGTCGTATTGTGGCCACCGCCCACTACCTTGTTGCGATGGACCACCACGGCCCCGATGGGCACCTCCCCGTGGTCACCGGCCTGTTGCGCCAGTTCCAGCGCTTTCCCCATCCAGTAAATGTCGTCTTGCATTTGTCCCTAGCGCGCGGGCAGACTCTCAACCAGCACGGTAATAACCATTATCGCGACTTCTTCGAACGGCGGCGCCCGATAGGTCTTCGATCCGGAGTCCGAACGAACCCGTCCGGCGGATGATACGATTCCCCGGTCGCTCGTTTCTGACCTGGCGCCTTCGATATAGTTCTCGTCGGTCGCCCGGAAAAGCACTTTTTGTCCCGTCGGGTCAAATATGGTAATCGTCGCACCCGCATACGTCGCCGCCGACGCGTTCTCCTGGTAGTCAACTTCGTCTTTCTGCCAGACGTCCACGACGGGAATCAGGAAACCGTCCGCCTTGAGCACATCCGCAAGCCGGGTGAAGAACTGCTCGTCGACCTCCCCACCGCGGGGGTAACTCTCCATAAAGGCCTCGTATTCTCCCTGCCATTCCTGGCCGTCGATGGCGTACATCACCGTGCCGGGAGATATGAAGGTATAATCGTTGCGCCCGTTCAGGGCGGGAGAAAAGTGTTTCTCCATGGTGGCTATCGCAAGACCGTCGGGGTCTTCCGACTCGTGCAAAGCACTGAGAAACGGAAAAACCGCGATTTTTTCGGCCGCGTCCAACCCCGGGTCGATGTCGACTTTCATCGGGTGCTGTTTCTGGCACGCATAAGCCAGAAGCAGAAGTGAAATCGCCACCGCGAGACAAACTATTCGTTTCATTTAACCCCTCCGTGTAGCGCTTAATCGGGTGTTTGCAAGGGTTGAGATTACGCCCTGCCGGAATCGGTGTCAACCGTACGATTCGGTCACAACCCTTTGACAATTAAACACGCTAACACATACACTGCGGGGGTTATGACAGATAAAACAGCCGACAATCCACGTATGCTCCTGCTGGGCGACGCACGCCAGGTACACCTCAAGCGATGGGCCGATTATTTTATTGAGGCGGGTTATGAGGTACTGACGTTTTCACTGGAACGGCCGGACCGGTTTCCGGGGACGTTTAAATACATTCGAATGCCCGGTTTTCTGCCCAGGATTCTGAGGTATATCCTGAGTCTTCCGACGGTGCGGGGACTCGTCAGCAGTTTTGATCCGCACCTGGTCAACGCGCACTACGCCTCGAACTACGGTGTGATCGCGGCATTACTGGGAAAACACCCCTGGGTCCTGAGCACGTGGGGCAGCGACATCATGACCGATCCCGAAAAGGGGCCGCTACACAGGATGCGGGCAAAATATGTGTTGCGCAACGCGGCTTGGGTAACGTCGGATGCCCAGGTGATGACCGAAAAAATCCAGTCGCTGGGACCGGCGGCGGAAAACATTTTGACGTTTCCTTATGGCGTGGATACCGGGCTGTTCTTCCCTTCCGACAATCCACCTGAATCGGGGCCCGGTATTGTCAGCAACCGCAAACTGGAACCCGTCTACAGCGTTTCGACTATAATTGATGCGTTCCCGGCCGTGCGCGAGGTTTTTCATGACGCGACGCTCACCATAGCGGGCGACGGGTCACGCCGGAGCGCACTGGGCAGACGGGCGGAACGGTCTATCGCGCGCCGGGCGATTATATTTGTGGGCGGAGTTGACCACGACAGGATGCCGGCGCTGCTCCGGGACAACCAGATTTACGTATCGCTGTCGTTGTCCGACACAACGTCCGTGTCACTCCTGGAAGCAATGGCCTGCGGCTTGTTCCCCCTGGTCAGCGATATTCCGGCAAACCGGGAGTGGATAGAGCACGGCGTCAACGGTTTTCTGGTTCCGGTACAGCAACCGATGAAACTGGCCCAGACAATCATTGAAGCCTGGAAAGACCGGGAATTGCGAGAATCCGCTATCCGTAAAAACCTGGCTATGGTACGGGAGAAAGCGGAATGGAAATCGACAATGGGCGCGGTCCGGACCCTTTTTGACGAGCTGACGGGCAACACCCCGAAGGCTTGACACGATTGAGTGAAATTTCGATGTTACGTTCAAAAACAGGTGATAAAAGATGAAAATGCTTCGAGGGATATTTTTTCTGCTGTTTGTTCTGGCGGTCGTTTATACGGGTTTTGTAATAGCGCGTGAATTCCCCGAAATAAAACGGGTGTCCATGGCAAAACAGGCGAGGGAGGCGGTATTACTGGAGACAAACGAGACACTGGGAGAAACTAACATGCGATACCGCGGTTTCCTGGAGAGCGGGAGCGCGATCCCGGACAGCTTGAGGATCCAGGAGACCGGCAACACGATGCGGGTCCAGAAGGAATACCACAAAAAGATATTCAAACTGGAAGCCGAGGTACGTGAGCTTGGACGGTTGATCAGAAAAGACGACCGGAAGCTGGCGGAGATTTACTCTGGTTTGAAAACACGATCCTATGTCACTGGGGCGCTGGCGCTGCTGTTTCTCGCCGGCGCGATTATCACGAGCCGGATGGCGATTCGATCTTGACGGCCCGCCTGCGTGCCAATAATATCTAACCACATCAAATAAAGTTCTGGTCAGCGAATTACCTGCAAAATTCACTAAAAAGGTTAAAGGAGTACGAGATGGCCTACGTCGTTACGGGTAATTGTGAGAGATGTCGTTTCACCGACTGCGTGGTAGTCTGCCCTGTGGACTGTTTTCACGGCGACGAAACGATGCTTTTCATCGATCCGGAAACATGCATCGACTGCGACGCGTGTGCCCCCGAGTGCCCGGTTGAGGCGATTTATCCGGAAGAGGACGTGCCCGAAGAAATGCAGAAATGGATAGCGATTAACGCGGAAAAAGCGCCCACCCTGCCGGAAATCACCGACAAGCAGGATCCGTACCCGGGTTCCGAAGAACGAAAGGCCGATCTGGGCTTCTAATCAGCCCAGCTCGTAACAGTC
>CAYUDF010000402.1:0-3986 GCA_964443465.1 uncultured bacterium | reverse complement strand
GCGGCGACTACATCATCGACGTCAAGGATTTCCGCAGCGACGAGAAACAGAAAACCCTCGATCAGATCTACAAAATGTCGCAGGCGCGTTTCAAGGCGTACCGTCACCTGCTCCAGCATGAAGAATGGGACTTCGCCATGATGGTCGAGATGGGCCCGGACAGAATCCACCACGCGTTCTGGCGTTACCTGGACCCCGAACACCGCCTGTACGAGCCAGGCAACCCGTACGAAGACGTCATTCACAAGTACTACCTCTATATGGACAGCGAAATCGGCAAAACGGTGGACGCGCTTCCCGACGATACCTCCGTGATGCTTATATCCGACCACGGCGCCAAGGGAATGCACGGCGGAATCTGTATAAATGAATGGCTCATCGAGCAGGGATACCTCGCCGTCAAAAATTACCCGGATAAACCGGAGCGTCTCGGCACCAACAATATCGATTGGGACAACACAAAGGTGTGGGGAGACGGCGGCTACTACGCGCGGATTTTCCTCAACATCGAAGGCCGCGAACCCAACGGCCAGATCCCCGCTGCGGAACTGGACAGCTTCAAGCAGGAACTCAAATCAAAGTTGGAGGGCATTTGCGACGAGAACGGGAAAAACATCGGCACAAAGGTGTTTTTTCCGGAAGATCTCTACAAAGAATGCAAAGGAACACCCCCCGACATGATCGTGTACCTCGGCGACCTCGACTGGCGCAGCGCGGGCACGATCGGCAATCGCTCAATTCACATATTTGAAAACGACACCGGACCCGACGACGCCAATCACGCGCAGGAAGGTATATTCTCATGGACCAACCGGGGCAAGGACCCGGCGGACAAACCATTTGAGAAAATTTCCATCTACGACGTGGCGCCGTCGATTCTGGATTTCTACGGCATCGACGTGCCGGCCGATATGATCGGCAGAATTATTTAAAACAACCGGAGGGCGACATGAAAGGCTTTACACTTTGGTTGACCGGACTTCCCTGTTCGGGCAAGTCAACACTGGCGACGGAAATCGAAGGTATTTTCCTCGAGCGTGGAATGAAGGTCGAGGTAATGGACGGCGACGAGGTTCGCCAGAATCTGACCAAGGATCTGGGGTTTTCGCGCGAGGATCGCGAAAACAATATACGCAGGATCGGTTACGTGAGTAAACTGCTCTCACGCAACGGTGTTGTCACGATTGTAGCGGCCATCGCGCCTTACCAGTCCGTCAGGGATGAGGTCAGGGAGTCTATCGGCAGACGTTACATCGAGGTTTACCTGGAAGCGCCGGTTGAGGAGCTCATCAAACGCGACGTCAAGGGTATGTACAAAAAGGCGCTCGCCGGTGAAATCAAGAATTTTACGGGCATCGACGATCCTTACGAAACGCCGGAGAAACCGGAAGTCCACGTGAAAACGACGGAAGAAACGGTGGAAGAAAGCACAAACAAGATCGTGTATACACTGGAGTTGCTGGGCATCATCCCGTCGACGGGCGAGAAAAAAGATTATACCGACGACGAGGAAGACGCCATAAAAACGCGGCTGCAGGATCTGGGTTATATCTAGCGGGAGCAAAACTGTTTTGAAATGGTATAAACAACCGTCACAAAAAGCGTGTGTCGTCGGTCTCGACGGCGTGCCCTATTCCATGATTCAGAAATTCATGGGCAACGGCGTCATGCCGAATCTGCGCGATATCGTCGCCAAGGGCCGCGCCGTGGAAACCACGGTTACCCTGCCGGAGATCTCGTCGGTGAGCTGGTCCAGCTTCATGACGGGCAAGAACCCCGGCGAACACGGCATTTTTGGTTTCACCGATCTGCACGAGACGACCTATAAAACGACTTTTCCCAGCTTCAAGGATCTCGGTTGCGAGACGATCTGGGACCGCATCGGCGAGCAAAAGATGAAAAGTGTTGTCATCAATCAACCGGCCACCTACCCCGCGAGGCCCATCCACGGCGCCCTCGTGTCGGGTTTTGTCGCCGTGCAGCTCGAGCGTTCGGTTTTTCCTTCGAAGTACCTCAGGCTTACACGGGATCTCGACTACCAGATCGACGTCGACGCTTCCGAGGTCAAGGACAAGCCGGTCGCGCTGTTCCGCGCGCTCGACGACCTGCTCGACTCGCGCCAGCGGTTGTTTGACGCGCTATGGGACGCCGAAAAATGGAACCTGATGGAAGTGATCGTGACCGGCACCGACCGGCTGCATCACTTCATCTGGGACGCTTACGAAGACGAATCGCACGCCCATCACGAAGGATTCTGCAACTACTACCGCAAGGTGGACGAGTTTATCGGCCACGTTTATGAGAAATTCAAAAAACTCGACTGCGGCGACAATTTTTTTCTGCTGTCCGACCACGGCTTCTGCCAGACCAAAAAGGAAGTGTACATAAACACCGTCCTGGCCGATCTGGGTTATCTCAAGTTTGCAAACGGCGACTCGAAAACACTCGAAGATATCTCCGATGACTCGGTTGCGTTTGCGCTGGACCCCGCGCGTGTTTACATTCATCGCAAGGGTCGTTTTTCACGCGGCTGCGTGGAGGAAAGCGAAGTCGCGGGGCTCAAGGAAGAGATTTCGGGAGTGCTCCGGCAGATCAGCGACGGAGACAATGAAGTCGTCCGGAAACTGTTTGACGGCAACGATGTGTATTCGGGTCCCTATGCCGGCAAGGGCCCGGACCTGTTGCTCGTGCCGCACAACGGCTACGATTTCAAGGGTCGCGTTGGTTCGCCGGACGCGTTCGGCACACGTAAGCTCCAGGGCATGCATACGTGGGACGACGCGTTTTTTGTGACACTTCGGCCCGACTTGATGCCGGAAAAAGATCAATACACCCTGTTGGACATACCATCTCAGATATTGAAGAGCCTAGATGTTTCGTAACAGATATTACCTGATATTTCTGATTTTCATTACGGGCGCCGTTTTGATCGTCACGCCAGAACAGGCCCACGCTTACATCGGCCCGGGGGCCGGATTCGCGCTCGTCTCGTCGTTCCTCACCTTGATGATTGCGTTTTTTACAGCGTTTTTTGCGCTGCTCACTTTTCCCTTCCGTGCACTGGTACAACACATCCGCCGGCGGCAATCGCTCAAGCACTCGAAGTTCAAAAAAGTCGTCGTGCTCGGACTGGACGGCCTCGAACCCACCATCTGTGACAAACTGATGGACCGTGGCGACCTGCCCAACATGAAAAAGTTGATGGAAACGGGCACGTTTTCACGCCTGGGCACCTCGACGCCGGCGCTCTCGCCGGTGGCGTGGTCAACGTTTGCAACGGGTGTGGACGGATCGCGACACGCGATATACGACTTTCTGTCGCGCGATCCGCACACGTACCTGCCCAAGCTGTCGTCGAGCGAAGTGTACGGCGGTCAGAAGTTCATCAAACTGGGCCCGATCAAGATTCCCCGCGGAAAAGGCGGCGTGCGCCAGCTCCGAAAGAGCAAAACATTCTGGAAGATTCTCAGCGAACACGGCGTGTTCTGCAGCGTGCTGCGTGTGCCCATCACTTTTCCCGTCGAAAAGATCAACGGCGTGATGGTGTCGGGAATGTGTGTCCCCGACCTGCGCGGTTCGATGGGATCGTTTACATTTTTTACTTCGTCGGAAGAAGCCGACCGGATTGGCGGCGAAGTGATCAAGGTCAAACCGGTCGACGGCTGGGTGAGCACTGCGATTCCCGGCCCCGCCAGCCCGATAGACGGCAAGACGCTGGAAGTCGCGCTGTCGTTCCGCGTCACCGACGACGGCAAGGGAATGGAGATCCGGGCGGGCAACGAAACGTTTACCGTCGCCGAGAAGACCTACACGCCGTGGGTACGCCTGAAGTTCAAGGCCGCCCCGGGCGTGAATCTCAGCGGTATCGTACGATTTTATCCGACCAGCGTGGACGGCGACCTCGGTCTCTACATGACACCGATTAACCTCGACCCCGAAAAACCGGCCATCCCGTTTACGCACCCGTCGTTTTTCTCTATTTATCT
>CAYUDF010000401.1:0-3993 GCA_964443465.1 uncultured bacterium | reverse complement strand
GTAGTGAAGCAGTTCCGTGGCGAAGCCCGACAACACGACAAAAAACAACGCCCAGATGAATACCCAGTCAAAATAAGTACCCCCGCCCATCGGTTTCCCTTCTTTTACCCGATCCCACACAAAAAGCGAGCAGCCGACAAAAAGAGAAGCGCCACCCAGGTTTGCCAGTATTTTCCACGGATTCCAGAAATTGAAAGGATAAATAAACTTGCTGCCGATCAGCGGGTTAAACGACGACGTGATCACCCACAGGGTGACGGCGGACAGCGCGATAAAACCAAAAAACACCAGGCTGTGCGACAGGTATCGCGTCCGTGCCGACGTGCATTTCCTGAAACTGTTGTGCGAAAATATTTCGCCGAGCACCGTCCGAAAGCTTGCCCACACCGTTTTTACCGGTTCAGAACGGCCTTCCGACACGGCAAATGCCTTCATGCCGTGCCAGAAACGCAACACTCCCGTCAATGTCAGCAGAAACGTCACCACGGCAAAAAACAGAAAAAAGGTGTTCAGCAACCAATGCGGAAAAAGATACGAGTACGAGTAAGTGATCTCCTCCCCGACGCCGGGACCGATATTGAGAAAGCTTTCGATCGGGTCCCTGAGGTAAAGCGCGATTCCAAGGAGCACGGCGGGAAACCCCAGCAACAGGGGAATATAAGCCGCCCGGCCCAGTATTCGCCCCATGAACCCCGGAATGGAGAAGTTGATAATCGCCTCCCGGCGCACCGCCGCCATGACGTCACCCGGTTTGGCGTCGCGTGGACATCGGGTCGAACAGTCCGTGCACTGGTAACACAACCACACGTCCGGGTCACCCACCAGTTTGTCTTTCATACCCCACACTGCCCACGCCATTTCCTTGCGGGGAAAGGGATCGGTATCGGGGGAAAGGTCACACGTCGACGAGCACATGCCGCACTGGAAGCACTGTCTGAATGAAGCGTTTCTTTTACGCAGTTCGTGGACAAACTGGAGGTCCGGATCGATCCGAACCGGCGGTCGGGTGTCGACCGGTTGGGTTGTCGCCTGCGGAGCCGCCGACTGCTGGGCGTCTGATTCCGTGGCGGAAACTGTATCGGGAGTTTGCATGAACGATCTTCTTTTATCGACTACATCCCCTTGAAGGGGTTCATCCCGAACTCTTCGATCACCTCCGCAAAATCGTCAAATATCTTCGGAAGTCTGTCGAATTCGGAAATCTGAAATTGATGGAGTTCCACACGCTGGTTCTCCAGGGCCATTTGTTCCAGTTTCTCCTTGATATTGTCCCCGCGGGACGCGGCGAGTTCGCTACCCTTGACGAAATGACACTGATAATCATCCCCGTACTTGCACCCCAGCATCACGATGCCGTCGTATCCCGACGATACGGCTTCCTTGATCCAGGCGACGTTCACCGATCCCAGGCATCTCACCGGAATCGCGCGCACGTAAGGGTTCAGTTTGAGGCGGTGCTGTCCCATAAGGTCGAGGGCCGGAAACGCGTCGTTTTCGCACATCAATGCCAGTATCCGAGGCTTTTCCTCGAATTCGTCGGGAATCTCGACCGCCTTGATCATCGCCGTCACGATTTCCACCGAAAAGTCCTTGAACGAGATGATTCTTTCCGGACACGCCCCCATACATATACCGCACCGCCGGCACCGCGACGCGCGGACCAGCGGTGTTCCTTTTTCGTCCTCGTTGAGAACACCAAATGGACATTCTTCCGTGCATCGCTTGCACTGCGTACATCTCTGCAGCATGATCTCCGGGTACGACTTGTCCCCGGCGCGCGGGTGTACCGCCTCTCCCCTCGACGTCATCTCAACGCACTGGATCGCCTTCATCGCCGCGCCGGTGGCGTCTTCCCTGCTGCCGAGCCCGTCCATCGGCTGACGCACACACCCGGCGGCATAAATACCGGTGCGGCGCGTTTCGTAGGGAAAACAGATAAAATGCGAGTCGGGGTATCCGTAAAACAGCGTCGGCAGGTCTGTGCCCTGCCGGTATCCCAGGTTGAGGATCTCGGTCCCCTCGTGATCCTTCAGCTCTTCGATCGTATTTGCCGCTTTTTCCTTCTGGGTATCCGATTCGCTCGTCTGCAAGACGGTTTTGGCTTCTTCCAGCCGCCGGATCGCCTCGCCATCGGCGGAATTGGGTTTCATTCCAGCCGCGATGACAACCAGGTCTACTTTCACTTCGACGTGGGCGCCCGGCATCGTGTTTACCGCGGAAACCACCAGACCGCCGTCGTTCTCGCGGCGAACACCGGCTACTTCCCCGCGGGTCAGAAACACACCTTCATCTTCCTGAACGCGTTTGTAGAAATCTTCATACTGGCCCGGCGTGCGCATGAACTGGTAAAAAATGTAAGCCTTGTTCTGGTCTCCCAGTTCGCGGAGATACAACGCCTGCTTCAGCGACGTCAGGCAACAGATCGATGAACAATACGAATGGTCCTGATTCCCCGGCCGGCCGCCGCATTGAATGAACGCGATGGTGTTGACTTCCCCGCCGTCGGACGGGCGGGTGATCCGCCCGTTCTCCCTGACCATGGCTTCGAGGTCCACATTGAGGATCACGTCTTCCAGATCGCCGTACTCCAGGGACTCCCGTGAATCAGCGGGTGTCCAGCCCGTCGCCTGGACGATAGAACCGACGCGGAACGAATCGATGATTTCGCCATCCGGTCTGCCGTTTCCGGACGATTTGAGTTCGACGTCAAACAATCCCGGCGCGCCATAAACGCTGGCCGTTGCGGACGACTTGTACACGCTGATACGGTCGTGACCTTCAACTTCTGAAATCAGCGCTTCCACCCCGGTGTCTTCCAGATCGCGAAATGGCGGCCGGGTCGGAATCGATTTGTGCTGTTTCGCCAACCACCCGCCAAGGGTATCCGTTTTCTCTATCAAGCGGACGTCATAACCTGCGTTGGCCGACTCCAGCGCCGCCGTCAGACCGGCGACACCGCCGCCAACCACCATTACCGTCTTGTCGATCGCCTCTTCCGACAGGAACGGTTCGAGGGGCTGCATTTTTTGAATCTTCGCGATGTACATGCGGAGGTAGTCCTCCGCCAGCATCTGTGTATCCTCCTCACCGGGCGGCTGGCACCAGACTACGTGTTCCCTGAGGGCCACTTTTTCCACGATTACACCGTCGGGAAACATGTCGGTCTCGTAGCGCCGCGGGGAAATCCCGGCGATTACCACCTTGTTCAGACCTTCCCTTTCGATATCCAACCTGATGGATTTCAGTCCGAGTCCTTCGCAGGATTCAACCGTTTTGCAGAAGGGTACTTTGTACTCGGAGGTGGCAACTTTACTCAGGGCGTCCACATCGAGTGCTTCAGCTATTCCGTAACCAGTGCATATAAATACACCGATCTTGTCTTCCATGGGACTCATTCCCCTCTATTGAAACACTGGATCGCCTTGAGGGCGGCGGCGGTTGCGTCTTTGGTTGTCCGCGACACATCGCACGGGTGTTTGGCGCACCCCGCGGCGTAGATGCCATCGACGTCCGTGGAGCCGTCGATAAAACCGTACTTGTCGTATTTCAGATCCAACGGGATTTTTACATCCGCCGTATTCGGGACGATACCGGTGGAAAGAACAACCAGATCAAAACCGCTGTGCAGATTTTCCCGGGAAATAGTGTCTTCGACGTCAAGAACCAGGTTGTTGCTTCCGTCTTCCTCGGTGATACCGGCGACTTTTCCCTTGATGAACGTTATGTTTTCGTCTTCCAGCAGATCATAATAGAACTCTTCTTCGCGACCGGTGGTGCGGATGTCGATATAAAAGATCGTTACCTTTGCGTCTTCGACTTTTTCCCGCACGTACCTTGCCTGCTTGAGGGCCGCCATACAACACACCGCCGAACAGTACGGCAGGTGGTTGACATCTCTCGATCCCGCGCACTGCACAAACGCCACGTTTCTGGGTTTCTCTCCATCGGAAGGCCGTACAATCGCTCCGTCCGTGGGACCCCTTCGCGACGCCA
>CAYUDF010000400.1:0-3998 GCA_964443465.1 uncultured bacterium | reverse complement strand
CTTCGGGAAGAGCAGATGGCAAGACACCGTGATCGTCCCGGCCATCGGCGCCTGGTAGCTCACTTCGAGAACGACAGATATTTTGACGACTAGAGTCCAAGCCAGGCAGGGGCTTCCAAAGGCCGGCGGGGTTTAATCCCCGCCGGCCTTTTTATTTTTTTCCCCCGGGCTCACATGTTTTCCGCTAACATCAACCCCGCTCGTAAATCCGGTCTCGTTTGCAAACAAAGCGACATAACCAGGGAGTGACAAAGTGGATATCGAAATCCTGAAAAACAGCATCTGGCGGCAGATCGGGGCTTCGATCGACATGCTCCAAAACTCTATTGCCGCCTTTCCCGAAGATTTGTGGGGCGATCGAAGCCGTCAGCCCGAGTGCTGGTACGTCGTATTTCACACGCTGTTCTGGCTCGATTACTATTCATCCGATACCAATGAAGGGTTTGCGCCACCCGAACCGTTTACACTGGACGAAATGGATCCGGCGGGGTTGCTTCCCGAACGGGTGTACACAAAAGACGAGCTGCTTTCTTATCTCGAGTACGGCCGAAACAAGTGCCGGGTCGCGATTGAATCTTTGACAGAACCGAAAGCCGCGCAGGTCAGTTCGCCGGTAAGGCCCGATGTGGGTGTCGTGGAGTTGTTTCTGTACAATATGCGGCACGTACAACACGCCGCGGCGCAGTTGAATGTTGTTCTGCGGCAGCAAACCGAATCGGCGCCGCGCTGGGTAAGAAAGGCAGATCCAAACGGGGGATTGAAATGAAATACGTGCTTCTATCCGTGTTGTTATTTGTGATATCCGGCCTCGCGCCGGTTGCCGCGATCGACGCTGAATTCGTCGATGATACCCGGTCCTACTTATCCCGCCTCGAAAAACTGGGTTTTGCCGGTGTTGTGACGATCGCCGAAAACGGCACGCCGGTGCTCGCTGAGGGATACGGATTTGCCAACAGGGAAATGAAGATCCGCTGGTCCACTAGTTCGGTTGCCACGATCGGTTCCATCACAAAACAGTTTACCGCCGCGGCGATTCTGGTGTTGCAGGAACGGGGGAGCGTGAACGTCACCGACGGTCTGGACAAATATTTCTCCGGGGTTCCCGAAGACAAGGCGGAGATCACGTTGCACCAACTGCTCACCCATTCTTCGGGTATCATTGATCCGCCGGACATTGATGACTTTGATGCCAACACCCGCGATGAGTACGTGACTCGCGTCCTGGAGACGCCACTGGACTCACAACCGGGTGAGCGATTTGAGTACGCCAATGCGAACTACAGCCTGCTGGGGGCGATAATCGAATTAAAAACCGGCAAAAGCTATGAGGCCGCCATGCGGGAGCTGGTATTCGATCCGGCCGGTCTGAAGGAAACCGGGTACACGAAACCCGCGTGGGACGGCGACCGCATCGTCCAGGGTTACGAGGGCTCAGAAAGGTGGGGAACCGTGCTGGAGCGCCCCATGGCCGAAGACGGTCCGTACTGGGCGCTTCGCGCCAACGGCGGGATCTACTCGACTTCGACGGATATGCTGAAGTGGGCGCAGGCGCTGCTCGACGACCGGGTTTTGTCCCCGAAGTCCCGCGAGATGATGTGGATACCACACGTGGACGAGACCAACGGCGACGGTGATTCCTGGTATGGTTACGGCTGGGTGGTCCTCCAGCTGGACGATGGATCCCGTCTCGTCACGCACAATGGCGGCAACGGCATTTTGTTCGCCGACTTCGCAATTGTTCCCGAAAAGAACATCGTGGCCTTTCTACAGACCAATGTGGTTGCTGATTTTCGCACGGCAAACGGTCTGCTGGAAGAAATCTCCATGCGCCTGTTCGGCGGAGTTCCGTATCCGGAAGTGCCCGACGTAATCGATGTCGCGCCTGCCGTTCTGGAAAGCTGGCAGGGAGTGTATCGGTTCTCAAACGGCGAGCGTATCGACGTGACCGTCGACGGCGGGGCAATCCGGGTTGTTCCGACCGGGTGGTCGGCCTATGCGTGGGTCCATTCGGGCACCGGTCTGGATCCGGCCCCCCTGGTAAAAAAAAGCGAGACGATAAATCAGATAGTGGGCGCGTACACGCGCGGGGATTTTGCGCCGCTGTTTGAAGCGTATGGCGGTCAGGTGTCGATCGAGCGTCTGAAATCGGGTTATGAGAACCGGGTGCGCCAGCGCGAAGCCGAGTACGGGCCGTATCGGGGGTACGAGGTTTTGGGGACGGGCACCGGTGAGCAATACCAGTTTACCGTCGTGTCTTTTTACCACGAAAACGAAACCCTGTTGAGAGCGTACGTCTGGGCGCTGGACGAGGAAAACAAACTACTCGGTATGACCACCCGCCGGATGGAATCCGGTTGCAGGTTCTTTCCGGTGAAAAGTGGGGGCTACCAGTCGTGGGAACCGGCGACGGGGGCGTCCGCCGTGGCCCGTATGGAAAAAACGGACCACGACGCATCGTTTGTTCTGATTCGTGAAGACGGTATGGTCATCGCCAGGAGAACCCGGAACGCTCGTTAGTAAATCGCGACCTATCCTTCGGCGTTCTTTTCGAGTTCGTCCAGTTTGTCCGGGTCCGACACGGCGACATCCACCAGGCTGTTGGGGATGGAACTCTGCTCGCACATCGATCTGATTTCGTTTTCCTTATCCGAAAACTCCATGATTTCACGGATCGATTCGATGTATTCCAGCATCTCGTCCGCCGGTATGCTATCGAGGGACGGGCCGGCTGCTTCGGCCGCTTTTCGGGCGGCTTCTTCGTCGGCCAGGCGCTGTTTTTCCTTTAATTCTTCTTTCATGGCATCGCGGACGCCATCGACGGTACCGCGATCGTATCCACCCAACTCAACGATCAGATCGTCCGCGACTTCCTTATTGATGAGATCCTTGATCTTTTCGTCGTCGGTTTTATCTTCGGCGGCATCGATCAAGCCCTGAACCCGTTTGCGTTCCGCCAGTTCCGCCTCAACTTCGGCGTTTACGCGGCTAAAATCTTCTTCGGGGACACCGAGTGACTCGATTATCGTACCGGACGCCACGTCTTCCGAGATCAGCAACCGAATACCTTCTTCGCCGGAAATCTCTTTTGCTTTGGCGATGAGCAGGTCCAATCGTTTCCGTTCGACGATCTGCATCACATCGGGCTTGCGTTCGGATCCCTTCAGACGGGGCCACGTTTCACCGATCTGGTTGATGAGTTTTACCGTCGCGGCGTAGGGATCGATCACATCGTCGAGGGTCAGTGCACCCACGGCTTCGTTAAAATCATTCAGGAAGGGTCTTCCAACCGTTGCCGTGTCGGTCACGGCCGCTCGAAGCTGCAACATGTTTCCCGCGTTCCGCGATACATTGATCCTGGAATTGTCGAGTGCTCCCGCCATCTGCTGGATCGAGCTTTCGAGTTTGTCCCCGGCCAGGTCAGGAGCTCCGAGACTCACTATTTGTTCTTCAATTTTCAGCCACATGGGTGTTTTGTCCGTCCCGACGTCCATTGTCATGTTTTAATCTCCTGTTGACGGATTCCTGTAATTAATAGACCACAATTATATAAGGGCCCGCCGAAAGCCGGCGGGCCAACTGAGTATAGAATAACCGGACGGCAGAGTCCAGAGACCCGGGAGAGAATCTGCCGATTATCCGGTGGCCTGCGTGTGAGCCCTTATCCAGCGGTCGTACACCGCCAGCAATATCACCGAAATCATTGCCAGGCCCGCAAAAATCAGCCACATGACGTTGGTGTTGTCCACGCCGCCGCGGTCGATCGGACCAAAGTGCTGGTACAACCCGCCGCTCAACAAACCGCCGAACAAGTTGCCCAGCGCCACACACCAGTAGAAGTATCCCATGTACATACCCACCTTGTCCGGCGGTGCGATACGGCCGGCATACTCTTTGGATCTGGGGCTGGCGAGCATCTCGCCCACCGAAAACACCAGGATCGCGATGACGATGATCCAGCCTCCCTGGCCAATCAGGTAAAACAGGAAACTGATCACGGT
>CAYUDF010000399.1:0-3999 GCA_964443465.1 uncultured bacterium | reverse complement strand
AAAGACATTACCGTGGCAATCGCCACGGTGTCGTATATCAGTGCGCGAAAAACGGCCCTGGAAGTTGTGCGAACGGACCCCCAGGTCACATCGATGCCGATCAGCAATCCAATGGATCCCAGTGTCAGGTAGATCACCGGTTCGAGGTCGGCGAGCACGTGGTCCGGAATCAATCCCGAGGCGCCGGGCCCCAGGATCATCCCGAGCACGAGAAATTCCACGCCGGTGACGAGAAAACCGCTCCACGGATAACGGTGCATCGCGGCAGACACAAACCGTCGTGACCCCAGGTACCCGATTACCAGAAACAGTAACAGTGTAACAATGGGTCTCATCGGAATCCGCCGCCACGGGTAAAAGATTTACTCGAACTCGGGTGCCAGACCTCTGACGTTGTCGATAGGTATCGTAAATACAATGCCCGACCCGGGCTGATCGAGTCCTCCGAATATTTCGTCGAAGATGTCCAGCACTTCCTGGACTTTGGAAGACTCGTCGATGACGGACAGAATCGTTTTGTTGCCGGTGCTCGCGCCCCGGAACAGTGATTAGAAACCGGCAAAGATAGGAACTTCGGTGGAGAGAATCTGGCCCATGCCGACGGTATCGAGTACAGTGGCACCCGTTATACCGACTTCCACAAAAGCCTCGAGTATCTCCTCGAGTTTGTCCGGCTGATTGCATATGCAGACGAGAAGGATCATATTTTTTCGAGCCACGGAATACAGGCCCACGGCGAGCGTATCTTCACAACAGCCCGTCAGTCAAGTCAAATGAAAACAAACAGATACAGCGTCATGTGGATGGGCAGCGCCACATAGTTTCCCGGTATGGAAACGGTGGCAGATAACCAGTTTTCGTGTTACGGTCTGTGATTATTCGTTAATTGTGACAATCCAAAAGGCAAGAAAGGTCCCGGTAACAAACATGAGGCTGTTCGTCTGCGCGCTGGCCGTGTTTATCTGCCTCGTATCACATTCGGCGGTTTCAGCTGATAGTGATTACTTCCAGCAGGATGTGGATTACCTCATCCAGATTAATCTGGATACAGAAGAAAAATTCGCGACGGGCGATGAAATCATAAAGTATACGAACAACTCACCGGACACTCTCACCGAATTTTATTTGCACCTTTACCCCAACGCTTTTCGTTCAAAGGAATCCGATTTTATACAGTTTTATACACGGCGATACAACCTCACCGTAATGAACGTCCCGAAAGCGAATCGCAGTTACATGACGTTGCACGACGTTGTCATAAACGGTGATTCGGTCACGGTTGACGTTGATGACACGATCGCTCGCATAACTCTGCCGGAACCGCTGCTGCCCGGAGGTAATCTCGAGATTTCGCTCCGGTTTGAACAAAAAGTGCGCAAGCGGCTGGCCAGGGCTGGATACGTCGGCAAACATTACGACTTCGCGCAGTGGTATCCGAAAGTTGTTGTCTACGACAAAAACGGTTTCCACCCGGACAAACACAAAGCGGGCGAGTTTTACGGCGAGTTCGGAAGATTCGACGTTACGATCGAGTTGCCGGTGGAATACGTCATCGCCGCGACGGGCACCGTGGTCGAGGGAGATCCAGGCTGGGATTACGTCTCCCCCGATGGAGCGGGACAAGCGCCCCCGGCCGACGGCACCAGGAAAACGGTTCGTTTCCAGGCGGAACACGTGCACGATTTCGCGTGGTGCGCCGACCCTGAGTTTGTCGTGCAGGACACCACATGGAACGGCGTCGACGTCCGGAGTTTCTATCGCAAACGCAATGAAGGCGCGTGGAAAGACCACACACTGGACCATACCGTCCGCGCCCTTGAGTGGCTGACCGAAAAGGTCGGGCCCTACCCCTATCCCCAGGTGAGCGTTGTTGATGTTCCGTCCTCCTACGGCATGGAATACCCGATGCTCGCGATGAACGGCCGGGCCAGCGAAGGTCTGGTGCTGCACGAAGTGGGTCATATTTATTTTTACGGAGTCCTGGCAAATGACGAGCGGGCCGATCCATGGCTGGACGAGGGTTTCACAACCTTCCAGACGCAGTGGTACATGACCGAACGTTACGGCAGATTCGGAGACACCAGCCACTGGAACTGGTATCAGAAAATTACCCCGCAGCCGGATCTGTGGGAGGGTTTCCGTCAACGCGTCATGAATCTGCAGCGTCGCGGTTACGGCGAAAGAACAGCCAATCGCGCCGAAGATTTTGATCACTCATACCGCGCACACGTCTACCAGAAATCTGCGCTGTTCGTGAACGTGCTGAGATACGCCGCTGGAGACGTGGACTTCGCCACGATACTAAACAACTACTACGACCGGTGGATGTTCAAACACGTCGACGAGGCCAGCTTCCGGGAGGTCTGCGAGGAATACGCCGGGATAGACCTGTCGAGCGAATTCGAACAGTGGCTCCACACACGAAAAATCTGCGACTACAAACTGGACGATGTAAAGGTCAAACCCCGCACGGACGGCGGATTCGACGCCGAAGTCATTATCAAGAGACAGGGGGATTTGTTCGCGCCCCTCGAAATCGTGTTCGAACTGGAGAACGGAGAACTGCGCACGTTCCGCGTGCCAGGCAGGTTGCGCACGATTAAACACACGTTCGAACTTCCCGACCGCCCGAAGCGGACCGCGGTAAATCCACGCAACGAGATACTGGATGTTGATCTCGCGGATAACTTCAAACCGAAACAGCGTGACATCCAGTTTGACTGGCCGAATAACAATTACTATCCGGAGTGGGGGTATCAGTTTCGGCACCGTCCGGGAGCCTGGTACAACGACGTGGACGGGCTGAAGGCGGGATACGTGCTGCG
Organism: uncultured bacterium; assembly: GCA_964443465.1. Taxonomy (GTDB): domain Bacteria; phylum Krumholzibacteriota; class Krumholzibacteriia; order WVZY01; family JAKEHA01; genus CAYUDF01. The sequence continues at coordinate 1,174 of CAYUDF010000399.1, read as the reverse complement.
TGGAGCATACCTCGACATGCCCCCGAGGTGGCGCCTGGGGGTGTACTACGGATTCATGAGCGATCGGGTGGACTTTTCCGCGATGTACGAGCGCCCCGGGACACTGATGGGGAGAAAACTGCGGTTACAGGCATCGGGATACAAAATGGAGGGCCGTCAGTACGCCGACCTCGCTGTCAAATACCATCGGCGCGTGAAACTCACGGAACCGCCAACACACGAATTCATTCTGGGACTGGACTATTGGACACTCACGGACCCGCGGTACATTCCGGCCCCGGACCTCTATGACACCAACACGGTCGACCTGGGCCCTTATCTTTCGTACAGCATTCAGCCGGAACTGGACATCATGACGACACGTCTGGATTTCGGAATGGATTTTGGACGGAAGTGGTGGGGCGGCGACTACAAGTACGAACGGTTCTATACAACGGCCGCGATGTATACGCGCACACCCAACGTACCGCTGGACCTGCGCTGGCGGATTTTTATGGGACTTAACGGAGGCGACGTACCGCGCCAGCAGAAGTTTCAGCTGGCCGCCGCCGGACCGCTGGTACAGGAGCAGTACTTCTGGTTAAGAAGCCCGGGCGGCATCCCACCAGACCTGAATTACCACCAGGGCGGAGACGGTAACCTTCGCGGCTATTTTGAAGGTGGATTCGGCGTCAACAAACTGGTGAGTACAAACGTCGAGGCGGGCACGCATCTGCCGTTGTTTGTGCTGGAGAAACTCACGGACAAACTGGTCGGCCCGATATCGTGGTACGGATTCTTCGACGCGGGTATTATTATGGACGACATCAACCCGCAACCGACGAGCGACCGGGTCACTGGACTGGTCGACCATGGCGTGCTGGACTGGAACCTGATGGACGCGGGCATTGGTTTTCGCTCGAGAAAAGCATGGCCGTTCTGGGACCTGACGCTGCGTTTCGACATGCCGATCTGGGTCAACCATCCTTCAATCAACGGCGAAACCGAAAACGTACAGTTCCGCTACCTGTTTAGTATCTATACCACCTTCTAAAAATGAACTATCTGGCGACTGCGGGGCCTCGGTATCGCACGACGTCGATGTCCGCGAACCTTCCGACTAAGAATTCTAGGCCCGTCGCGGGTCCTGTCGCCGATATCCCATTCGCGAGCATATTATAGCTCGGTGGGACGC
>CAYUDF010000398.1:0-4022 GCA_964443465.1 uncultured bacterium | reverse complement strand
TTTCCGCCAGTTTCTGGACCAGTTCCCTGTCCGCACCGGGAGCGATCCCGGCGCACGGCCGAACCCCACCGGTATCAACGGCAAAAGTGCCCGGTTCGACGGTACGTTCCGACCCGTTCTCCCGGATATAAACGGTCGTCCCCGGACAAGCCCGGACCTCGGCGCGAAATTTCTCCCCGTCACGGACGATGTCGATTCTGTTGCCCGATTTGTCCGTCCACCACTGCGCGATACGGTCGAGGGTTGCGATCCACACGCCCGGTTTTCGCGATCGGGCATCGCCCAGCATCCCGCCGAGCGCGTCGGCGAAAAAATCGATCCGCTCGGGGTGCAGTTGCAGGGTAAACAACTCGCCGCGTTCGTAAGTACGATCCAGTATCCCCCGCCAGACGTTTCCCAGGTAATCCGCGTCGTGTATATACATCCGATCGAGCAGAATTTCGTCGTCGGGTAACGACACAGGTATTTCCACAAACCCGCGTCGCCGGAATGGAAGCACAAACATCGAATCGGCGTCTGTCGGCTTGTAAAAAGCTTTTCCGCGCTCGAGTCCTTCGGTCTGTTCGGGTGTCAGCGAATCCTCATCGATCACGTTCCAGAACACCGTCTGATTACTGCTGTAGAAAAACTTGTAGTTTTCAACAACCTGCATAGTGTCGTCGTTCCAGTGGAGGTACGGTGCCCGAAATCCAGTAAAAGGAACGGCGTGGTCGCGGAACAGCTGTATCGCCTGGCCCATGTGTGAGTTCTGACCGTCGAGGTCCAGCGAAGTGAGGTCGATATGCGACCAGGCGTGTACGGCCAGTTCGGCTCCGCGTTCGATCAGGCGGTGGGCGAATTCCGGATTTCGGCTCATCGGCAGCGCGGTGATCGGAAACGTCGGGCTGATATCGTACTGGTCCAGCACGTCCATAAATCGTTCGAACCGCCGCCCCATTTTTCCCGGACCGCTGCCAAACCGGGTGACGATCTGAGCCGTACGTCGCACCAGATTGGAGGTGCCGCGAGACTTCAAAACAAATTTTAAAATACTCATATTGAAAACAATTCTAGTGTTCGGCCAGCAGTCGCTCAAACAGCCTCTGGCGATTGTCACACATGGTTTGCACGCTGAATCTTGAGACGGCGATCTGACGCCCCCGTTCTCCGTAGGCCGCCGCCAGCTGTGGATTGTCTGCAATCACAGCAATTCCCTCGCCAAGCGCCTCCCGGTTTTCGGCGGGCACAACAACGGCGTTTTCGCCGGCTTCAACCATGTCGCTTACGCTGCCAACGCCCGTCGCAACCACCGGAAGCCCGCAGGCCATTGCTTCCAGAATGGCCGTCGGAAACGCCTCCTGCCGGGACGATAACACCAATCCGTCGCTCATACGGAGCAGATCCTGTACGTCCGGCCTGATACCGGTGAACACAACGCGTTCGGCGATACCCCGCCGCAGGGCCAGGTCCTCCAGCGCTCCGCGATCGGGCCCGTCGCCGACCACGACCAGGCGCACGTCCGGACGGCCGCGCATGACGCCGGCCATCGCTGAAATCAGCAAATCGATCCGTTTGATCGGTTTTAGCGACGCCACCGTGACAAACACCATCGCCGATTCCGGTAGCCCGAATTGACCCCGCAGTCGCTGTTTTTCACCGGCCGTTGCGGGAGAAAAGTTGTCCACATCCACACCGTTATAGACAATCTCCATCTGGTCTTCGTGTAATCCTTCCACGCCAACGAGGTAGCGCCGGTGGGTTTCGGCCAGTGCAACCAGGGCATCGGCCTCCGACAAAAACGGTTTCAGCCAGGCCGGAACGAGCCGCCCGCCCTGGGGATTGCCGGAGGCGTGGAATCCAACCACGAATCGTTTGACCAACCCGAGCGCTTTGGCAAAATACGCGAAGATAACGGTGTTCGGATGCACATACGTGTCGATCAGATCGATCTCCCGGTCGCGCAGAATCCGGGCCAGTTTACGAAAAGCGAACGCGTCAAACCTGTGGCCGAGAATATTTTCATCGTATGGAATTCCGAGTTCGATGATTTTATTTTTCCAGTATCCCCCGTCCTTGAGACAACACACGCCCAGGCCAAACCGGTCCCTGTCGAATCGTGAGGCAAAATCGTACAGCAGTTTCTCAGAACCGCCCATTCCCAGTTCGTTGTCCAGTACCAGAATGTTGTGTCGTTTCGCCGGTAACGATGTCATCGGGATTTCAGTTCCTGGAAAAATTCCATGTGTTGGCTTGTTGTTACGGACACGGAATACGTCGTAATTATCAGTTGCCGCGCCCGCTCGCCCATTTCACGCTGCAGTTTCTCGTTTTCCGTGATTTCACCGACGTTTCGGGCCATCTCGTCGATGTTTTCGCAGATCCTGCCGATCGCGTGCTTTTCGACAATGCCATCTACATCCACGAAAGACACAACGGGGGTACTCCTTGTCCACGCTTCCAGAAACGCGTTGGGGAATCCTTCAAGCGACGACGTGTTGACCAGAAGCGCGGCCCGGGACAGGTACGCAGCAACTTTTTCCGACGGCACAAAACCGGTCGCCGTGAGGTTCGGGACCTCACCGGCTTCCAGCAGAATCCGGCGTCCGTATTCGCGTTCCGTTGGCAGTTCGCCCCCGAGCAGGACAAAATTCCGATCCGGCAACCGCCGGGCCAGTTCCAGGAACAAGTCCGGGCGTTTCACCGCTCTCAATCCGCCGGCCCACACCACACTACCGTCCCGGTCAACTCCACCACCTTCGACAGCTTCGACAGCCGTTGGAATTACCTTCGGTTCTCTTTTCAAGCGCGTGCGGCACAGATCCGCCTGGTGTTCGTTTTGGACAATAATACCCGCGGCGTTTTTTACGCCCCAGAAATACAGCAGTTTGTCTCTTAAACCCTGTATGATGGCGTCGCGGTACGAAAAATCTGAATCACTTCCGGCAAAATACACAAACTTTTTGTTGTTTCGTTTGCAATACCAGGCGGTGACACCGGTTACCCAGCCGGCGCAGTGCTGAAAATATACGTCTGCGTCCGCCGACTCCAGCGCGTTCAGTAATCCCGTCATTCTTGGATACAGGAAGCGAATCCCGGGCAACCCGTCGTTTGAAGAATATGCGTTATACGCCGGAAACGGCGTAACCACTCCATCTCCCAGGTTTGCCGCAACTAGACAAACGTCCGCGCCCGCCTCCGAGAACGCTTTTGCCAGAATGGCGGATTGCACCTCGGCCCCTCCAAACTGGCTGCCGGAAGATCTGGAAAAATAGGGAATAACGTTGAGAGAGACGATGCATATTTTCATGCGGGACCTTAACGCACCTCGGAGAAATTCTCCTCGGGGTAACTCTAAGCCCAAGGGATTTATATTCTACCATAATGCACCATCTGTTATAAACACAAAAACTTAGCGGGATTTTTCGCGTGGCGATTCCTTTCCGGGAACCCGGTAACAACGGGAAATATCCGGAAACAACGGGGCATCTCGCGCTACTATCGGCACATACCCTTGTCAACCGGCGCGTGGGCTATTAGTATGGAACAAATGACGATTCCGGCTCCAAAATCCAGCGAGGAAATATGACGACTCAACCAACGACAACCCTTGAGACTTTCCCCAACCCGAACCCCGGCCGGGATTACGTGATAACTTTCGAGTGCCCCGAGTTTACATGCCTGTGCCCCCGGACGGGTCAGCCGGATTTCGCGACCATTCGTGTCCGTTACGTACCGGAGGCGCTGTGTATCGAATTAAAATCGTTCAAGCTGTATCTATGGTCGTACAGAGATGAAGGGGCCTTCCATGAAGCGGTTGTGAACAAAATCCTCGACGACATGTCGTCCGCGTGTTCGCCGCGATTCATGGAAATCGAAGGTGATTTTCTTATCAGGGGAGGAATCCACACCACAGTAACGGCATCCGTCGGAAAATCCGACGCGATCAAATAAACAACATTTTAATCGGCGTCGTTCTTCTTCGAGTCTCCGTGCACCATCGGCACGAAACGAACGCTCGTGATATCCCGTTGCACGATTTTCCC
>CAYUDF010000397.1:0-4030 GCA_964443465.1 uncultured bacterium | reverse complement strand
AAAACGCCCTCGCTTTGGCTTCGCTGTCCAGCAGCGGAAGCGACAGCTCGTAGGCGTTGATCGCACCGCGGTAGTCTCCGTATTCCATCTTGCAGCGCGCGAGGTTGAGCGCCGCTTCGGGCGCGAACGACGACGCGGGAAACCGGTTGAGCACCTGGGTCCACACACGCTCCGCGTCGCGCCACCGTTTGAGATCCTGGTAGGTTATACCCATATTCTTGAGGGCGAGAAATGCCGTCGTGCTGTCGGCCGTCGTCTCCGCCGCTTCCTGGTAGTGAAGCAGTGATTCACTCACACGGCTGGCGCGGACGAGGACGTTACCCAGCTTGAGGTGAAGTTTCGGGCCCCATGCCGACATGGGATAGTCACGAAAAAAACTTGAAGACGCGGCGACGGCCGGGTCAGTCTGGTTTGCACCCATGAGAGCAACGGCATAATAATATCGTCCCTCTTCGCACGCCCCCGGACCGCTGCATTTTTCGGCAAAATCTTTCAGGACTTGCGCCGCCTGATCAAACGCGTCCTGATCGTAATGATATTTCGCCAGTTCCACGTCGATCTGCTGAAGAAGCGGTGAATCGGCTCCGGCTTTTTTCTCGACGTCGCTGCGGAGCTTGTCGCCGTCGCTCCTCCGCCCGCTGCGGTACCGCGCCATCGCCAGCAATGCAACCGCTTCCGTATCGTCCCCACCCGCTTTACGGGAAACCCTTTCGGCCAGCGTCGAAGCCGACTCGACATCACCCGTCTGCAGGTAGAGCCGTATCAACTCGCGCGACGCGGCTGCCGATTGATCGCCGGTGGTAAACTCGGTAACGTACGCGTCCAGGATGACCACCTGCCGGCCGGTTTCGCCCAGTCTCTCCGCCAGGTCGGCGGCCTTACGATAAACCCTCGGCCGCAGGGATCCGCCGTGGCTTTGCGCCAGGATTTTTTCCAGCCTGCCCAGCGCGTTGCGGAGCTCACCGGTCTGTTCTTCGCAGAGCGCGATGCGGTAGGACACTTCCCAGCGCCTCTGGGCCGAGTTTGCGCGCTGTTCGGCCTGTTGATAACGCATCAGCGCTTCTTCGTATTTCTTCTGCATAAACCGGCAATCGGCCGCCTGCAGCAATCCGCTGGCGCCGAACGTACCCGCGGGATCCCGATCGGCCACCCGGTCAAAATATTTTACCGCGTCGTCGTAACGACCGAGTTGGCGAAGCGCCCTGCCGGCCTCGTAGGCCGACAGCAGGCCGAAACGTCCGTCGTCGCTTTCGCTGATCGAACGGAACACCGATAACGCCTCGTCGTATTTTTTATTTTCCGCCAGGGCGGTCGCCGATTTGTATCGCAACCCGACGTCATCGCGGTCAAGTGCGAGCGCCTGGCGATAGTATCGCTGGGCGGCAACCGGATCGCCGGCGGTATCGAGGGAAAAGTCGCCGAGCAACTCGATGAGGTCACCCCGGTCGGCGTGATCGGGATAACGCGCCAGCACGCGTTTGACCGCCGTGGTATCAACGAGACCGTCCACGGTGGTTGTCAGTCTGATTTTTTCCGTGGCGGCACGTGCGGCCCACTCGGTGGATCCATAATCTTTTGTGAGATCGTTCCACGGTTTGAGCGCCTCTTTTTTGTTGTCCTTCGCCGTTTTTTCACGACCCGTGTAGTGCGCCATCATTGCCAGCTTCGACCGGCTCAAACCCTCCAGGTACAGAATCTGCGGGTAGAAACCTGTTTTCTTTGCGGAGTTTTTCAATTGCCGGGACAGCGAAAGGGCACCCTCAAAATCTTTTGTGACGTCGATCCGGGCTTCTATCACACGAATCAATCCCTGCCAGTCGTCCAGTCTCGCGATCTCGAACGCCAGCTTGTCCATCGCCTTTGTCGCGGCGGCGTAATCGGTGACGGCAAATTCGTCCAGAAACTCCATCCTCGCCACGGCCGTTTCGGCTTCACTGGACAGCGGAAACCGCGCGACGAGGTCGGCGTACAGGTCGTGCGCGCCCTGGTACCTGCGCGCCTGTTCGTAGACGCCGGCAACCCTCAGCATCTCCGCGGGGATTGCCCGCCGCTCGGCGTCCAGCTGTTCGTTCAGTGTTGCCAGCGCGGCGACGGTGTCCCGGACGACGGTAAACTGGACTTCGGCCATCCGGCCCAGCGTTTCCACACGCGCCAGGCTGTCCCGCGACAGGGAAACAAACCGGCGCCACTCCACGATGGCTTCCCGTGAGCGCCCCATCTCCAGCATCGCGTTGCCGCGCACCCTCGGCGCCCGGCGTGCCCATTCGGTGCCCGGCGCAAACGTTTCCAGTTCGCCGACGTTGCGAAGCACGCTGTCGAACTCCCGCTTCTCAAGTGCGGTGAGGGCGGTGATGTATGTGATCTGTGGCGAAAAGGTCTTGGGGTAACGCGACGCGTACGAGTCGGTGATTCTCTTGACCGCATCCAGTTCGCCGGCATAATACGCAGCTTCCGCGGCGTTGATATAAACCGTGCGGGGGTCGTCCAGGTCGGAACGCGTTAGAAGTTCTTCGTACCAGGCCAGCGCTTCGACATAGTTGTCCGTCGCGCTGAGCAACTCGGCCCCTTCCATGCTCGCGGGGACAAAAAACACCTTGGCTTCGTACCGTTTCGCGTTTTTATAAAATTCGATTGCGCCTTCGACATCTCCACGTTCGGCAAACATGCGTGCCGCTTCCAGCGACGCGAATCCCGCCAGCGGGTCGCCGGGAAAATCGGTACAGATTCGCTGGTAGGTGTTGAGCGCATCGATTTCGCGGCCCTGTTTGCGCTGGCAGTACGCGAGGTGATAGATGGCGCGTGGCGCCGCCGGGCTTTCAAGGAAGTTCTTGATCAGTGAGGAAAATACTTCAGTTGCGGCATCGTACCGCGTGAGCGCGACCAGCGCTTCGCCCTTGCCCAGCATGGCGTCGGGTACTTTGGGGCAATCCGGCATCGTCACGACCACATCGGTGAACACACGGTCGGCCGCTTCAAAACGCGTAATCTTCAGGTACAGCCGGCCGAGCCGGAGTTTGATGTCACACATATCCGCGTTGTCCGGATACGCCTGTGTCACGGCTTCCAGCACGGTGATCGCCCGCTCGGTGTCGTTTGTCTCCACCAGACAGTCGGCCGCTTTCACCAGCGCGTCCGGCGCGCGGCGGTCCGTCGGATTCTCGCGTGCAAACTTGAGGTACTGCTGCGCAGCGGCCTCAAACATATTGTCACGCCTGAGATGGTCGGCAAACGAGTATACCTCGTCGGGTGACTCTGCGAGGACTGGGGTAGCGAATAACATCAACGCCGCCAGGGCGGCCATCATACATTTACTCATAGTAATTAATCCCGGTTTTGAGGATTCGTCGTCGAACCAGGGGAACGCGGGGCTAAAGGAAATTCGGTTTCAACGTTGCCACCAATCTAACAAAAAAGCGGGGGGCAGGCAACCTGAGACGGTCGGGTGCAGCAGGTGTTGCCCAGAGCGTGTCCACCGGTTATACTTGCTTGCTATTAAATCCGTTACGGTCCGTTATTAGCTCTACACGAGGAGTCGTTCATTGCCCGCTTCCCCACCAGATCCCCTCATCCGGCCTGCCCGAACGGCTGACGCCCCCGGGTGCCTGGAAATCTACGCCCCGATCGTGATCGAAACCCCGATCTCGTTTGAACTAACGGTGCCATCGGTAAGCGAATTTGCGTCCCGGATCGCAACTACGCTACCGGACTATCCATGGTTGGTAGCCATGATCGACAATAAAATCTCTGGCTACGCTTACGCCTGCCGGCACCGGGAGCGGACCGCCTACCAGTGGTCAACCGAAGTGTCGGCGTACGTCGCATCGGACTGTCACAGATCGGGCATCGGCCGCGGTTAATATCTCGAGCTGTTCGAGATTCTTCGCCGGCAGGGATATTTTAACGCGTTCGCCGGCATCGCCTTGCCCACCGATATCAGCGTTGCTTTCCACGAATCGCTGGGATTCAAACCGGTCGGTGTCTATCCCAGAACGGGATACAAATTCAACCGGTGGCACGACGTCGGCTGGTG
>CAYUDF010000396.1:0-4031 GCA_964443465.1 uncultured bacterium | reverse complement strand
TCTAGTACTCCTTGCGCAACCGCGCGGGCAGTATATTGAATTGTTCGCGATATTTGGCGACCGTCCTTCTTGCTATATTAAGTCCTCCCTTTATGAGTATATCGGCGATTTTCTGGTCGCTCAACGGGTTATGCGTATCTTCTTTTTCGATGATCCGGCGGATCTTGTCCTTGGCGCTTTTCGCCGACACCTCTCCGCCGTCACTTGTCCCAAGGCTGCTCGAAAAGAAGTACTTCAGCTCAAACACCCCGCGAGGTGTCTGAACGTACTTGTTGGTCGTGACACGGCTCACGGTCGACTCGTGCATGTTGATCTCACTGGCCACCTGCTGGAGCGTCAGAGGGCGAAGGAATGCGGTTCCCTTTTCGAAGAACTGAAACTGCTTCCGCGCGATACAATCCATCACCTTGACCATCGTACGGCGCCTCTGCTCGATGGTCTGAATCAGCCATTTCGCCGATTTCAGCCGCGAATTGATGAAATCACGGGTTTCGCGGTCGCCATCCTTGGTGTCTTTGAGCAGCTCGTCGTGGTAAGACTGGCTGACCCTCAGGCGGGGGATATTCTTGTCGTTGAGGTAAACCACGTACTTGCCGTCGACGTTGTCGACAACCAGATCGGGAATCACGTACTTGGGGTCCTCGACGACCACTTCGAGCCCGGGTTTCGGATCGAGTGCCCCGATCAGTTTGCACTGACTCTGGACCTCCTGGACCGTAATCTTGAGTTTCTTGCCGATTTCGAGATATTTCTTCTGTTTGAACTCCTCGAAGTGGTCACGGATGATCCGGGCGGCAATCGTATCCTGTTCGCCTTTGGCATTGAGCTGGATGAGCAGGCACTCTTTCAGATTGCGGGCACCGACTCCGGGTGGATCAAACGTCTGGATGATTTCGAGAATCCTGTCCACTTCTTCGACCGACACCTCAAACGTGAGCGCGATTTCTTCCAGTTCGCAGGTCAGGTATCCACTTTCGTCCAGGCTCCCGATAATGTAGTCGCCAATCGCGATCATCTGTTGGTCATCGGTAAGGATTCTCAACTGGCTGATCAGCTGGTCGGTAAAGCTTCTTTTGGCCACGGGGACTTTTTCGAAAAACTCTTCCTGTGTCTCGTCGGCCAGTCCGCCGATCTCGAATCCGTCCTGAAGATATTCGTCCCAGTCGATCTTTTCGTCGCCCGCTTCGCCTTCAACCGGGGTATTTTCGTCGCCTTCCTTCTTGGGTTCGGGCGGCGCTTCCTCCTCCTTATCGGCGTTGTCATCGCGTATTTCGTCCAGTTCTTCCACTTCTTCGAGAAGCGGGTTCTCCATGATCTCCTGCCTCAACATCTGCTGCAACTCGATAGCCGGCATTTGCAACAGCTTGAGCGCCTGCTGCAACTTGGGCGTCATGACGAGTTGCTGACGCTGCGATAGATGTAATCCAAACTTCATTTCCATGGAAACCACCCGATTCAGTAAATTTATGAATGTCTACAAAGTAAAAGATTCACCGAGGTAAATTTCTCGAACTTCCTCATCGCCGGCGAGTTCGTCGGCGGTTCCCGATCGCTTGATACCACCCTCGTACATAATGTACGCGCGATCGGTGATATTGAGTGTGTCACGCACGTTGTGGTCCGTGATGAGAACACCCAGGCCATTGCTCTTGAGCTTTAAAACAATACTCTGGAGATCCGCGACAGCGATGGGATCGATTCCAGCAAAAGGCTCATCGAGTAACATAAACCTTGGGTTGGTCACCAGCGACCTTGTGATTTCAACTCTCCGTCTCTCTCCGCCCGACAGCTGATATCCCATACTCTTGCGAATGTGCGTAATATCCAGTTCCTCGAGCAACATTTCGAGCCGTTCTTTTTTCTCGGCCTTTTTATAGGGCATCGTTTCAATAACGGCCATCAGGTTGTTTTCGACGCTCAGTCCCCGGAAAATCGAAGGCTCCTGAGGGAGATATCCAATACCCATCCGCGCCCTCTTGTACATCGGATTATAGGTGATATCAACGTCCTTCAGAAATATGCGGCCCCGGTTGGGCCGAATCATACCGACGATCATGTAAAACGTCGTTGTTTTACCCGCGCCGTTGGGTCCGAGCAACCCAACAACTTCCCCTGACTTGACGTCGATACTTACGTCATCAACCACCTTCCGCTTGCTGTAGATTTTCACGACCGAATCGGTGCGGAGAATGGTTGTCTCCCTGGCAGCCTCGCCGTTCTGTGAACCGCTATCCATTGATTTCACTTTTTTGACTGTTTTCAGAGTTTTCGGAATTGATAATTGTCGCCTTGAAATCTTCCTTGATTTCAACCGAATTCAGCGTGTGGTCGCATTCCAGGCCGATTCCGGTGATAACAACATCGTCCCCCCTGGTGATCTTTACAAAATTGTCGCTGAATATCTTGTCGACGGATGTTACGTAGCGAAGGCTGTCGGTTTCGAGCACGTCCCCCACGACCGACACCACAACCACGTTGCCATACGCGAGCATTTCGCGGCTATCCTGGTAATACTCCCCGAATTCCGACGTCAGCGTCGTCTGGAGGTTTCCGAATTCGTCAAAAAACTCGATCGTCGGTTTGTCCATCATAAACACTTTACGGGAATTGAATTTGTTCGCTTTAGGCGCGTTGAGCGTCCAGATCACGAGGCCGCTGTCCGTCTCCTCCGTGACAAAGTCCGTAACCACTTCGTCAGGCACGTCGTCGTTTCCAACCATCGCCTGATCGGACGAACCGTCGTCGCAACCGGCCGCCAGGATAAATACAGCGGCAATTATGAACAGTAGTTTACGCATTGGATGCATACTCGATGTCGCTTAATTCGTTAGTTTGTGGTTCCCTCCAGCGATGATGAAACCACACCCACTGTTTGGGGTCCAGCCTGATCAGCTGTTCAATCGCCAGCGAACATTCCGCGGTGATCTGCTCCACGGTCTCTTTCTTGTTGTGAATTTTCTCGGGCGGTAGTATGGGCGGCAACACTTGGATAACGTGTTTGCCGTTCGACTTCAGAAAATCTGCCATCGGTACGATAGGGGCTCCGGTCAGGCACGACAGTTTCGCCACTCCCGTGGGTGTATACGCCGGCTTGTTGAAAAAGGGAACGTAGGTGCCGCTGACATTGGTGTGCTGATCGATGAGCACACCCAGGATTTCGCCCCTTCGTAACGGTTTGATCATTTCGCGGGCGTTGCTGTCCCGGTCAACGGTAACCACACCGACGGAAGCGCGGATCTTGACCAGTTCGTCGTTCAGGCGGGAGACCTTCATGCGCCTGGCGATCACGGTAACTTTGTGTCCGAGGCTGAAAAAATACGGGGGCATCAATTCCCAGCACCCGATGTGACCGGTGATCACTATCACGCCGTTGCCCGCCGCCGCCGCTTTTTCGTAGTGTTCCATCCCCTCCACACCATCGACCATGGATGCCAGCCTGGCCGCGGACGCTCCCTCCATCTTCAGGAAATCGTAAATGTTGCGTCCTATGTTTTTGAACATCGCCGTTGTGATCGCCTCCCGGAACATCCGGTTTGTCCCCGGAAACGCGAGCCCCAGGTTATCCACGGCCCGTTCCCGGTCCTTCTTCAATATACGCCCTGCCAACCCACCCAACCCGGCATAAATCCTGTGCCCGAACTTTCTTGGCATGATTCTCGACAGCCGGGCTATAGTTATTATCAGCAGAAACTCGCATTTTCTTTTGAAATATTTTTGTGTCCGCACGAATGAATCACCGGATAGTGGCCAGATTCTTTACGAGTCACGACGCCGAAAAACGGCTAAAACTATTTACTGATAACTAGTTAGCACATGCAGACGCCCAAGTCAAGCAATTATAATGCCAAGGGCGTAATCCCTTACCCCCCCTACAGTATCGGCTGCACGAGCCCGTATTTCTCGGCGCACGGTTACACGGGTCGAGCCGGACACGGCTCCCCTGCGGCCCCCTCAAACGTAGCACTCTCAGCCATGACGGGTCGCCTCGGTTGTTCGGCTCGCAGATCGACCCTCTTATTGTGGCTCGCCTC
>CAYUDF010000395.1:0-4036 GCA_964443465.1 uncultured bacterium | reverse complement strand
AGATAGACCTTTCGGTAATCGGCGACATTTTTAACGATGTCAGGATGGGAAAAGGCGGAGACCTCTACCTGATGGACAGCCAGGGGAAATACCTCACTCAGCCACGTTTTGCGGAAACAAATTTGATCGGTAGTACCGCAATGCAGGTTCCCACTCGTGACGATGGCAGGATGGAAATCGTGGAGAGGTCGAGTTACGGCAAGCGAAAGGTGTTTTCCAGTATAGCCCAGTTGGAAAACACCGGTTGGTGGGTGGCATACGAAGAGGATTACAAGGCTGCAATGGAGCCAGTTCTCGACATACAGGCCAAAATCTGGGTGTTCGTGGTTTTTATCGGAGTGGCGTTCATACTCGCGGCATTAAAAATTGTTCATTCGATGATGAAACCGGTTTTGGCGCTGAAACTGGGTGCCGAAAGAATCAATGAAGGGCTGGTTGGCGTTCAGATTCCGCGGGGTTCGAACGACGAAATTGGAATGATGATCGATACGTTCAACGAAATGGCAAAAACGATAACGTTGTCGAAAGCGGAATTACAATATAAAAACAAGGTGCTTAATTCCCAGAACGACCAGCTCCAGGAAATGAACCAGAAGCTGGAGGAATTGTCGATCACCGATGGCCTCACCGGGTTGTTTAACCACCGGCACTTCTGGAATATTCTCAATACCGAACTGACGCGGGTGAACCTCTATAAGGGAGAGTTGGCGTTGCTCCTGATCGATCTCGACGATTTCAAGCGCGTCAACGACCAGTTCGGTCACTCAGTCGGAGATCTGCTGCTTCAGCAGGTTGCGCACACGCTCAAAGAAACTGTGCGTGATACCGATATCGTTGCCCGCTACGGCGGCGAAGAATTTGCGATCCTGTTACCGGATACCAACAAAAAGGGTGTAGAGGCGGTCTCGGAGAAGATGAGGCAGAACGTCGAGAAATTGCGCTTCAAGGTGCCCGAGACGGACATTACTACATCCGTTACCATCAGCGTCGGAGTATCTGTATTTAAGGGAAACCGGCGGGAGTTCTTCAACGCCGCGGACCGCGCGTTGTACACTTCAAAGAGCGAAGGCAAAAACCGCGTCCACTACGCCGTTAGTGCCTGAGATTGTGCCTCTGAAATTGCATCTGGCATGTGACCTGCGATACAGGGAGCATGACGTATGCACGACCAGAGTTTACGCCACCCCACTGTCCCAACCGCAACTGTCGGTATCGCAATCTAAAGATCACGCACCGCGTCACTCCGGGCAAAGACCATCGAGGTGTCCACAATCCGCTCTTTCCAATCAATCTCCTGGACCTTCTAATCCGTCACTCCCAGGCCGGACACAAACGAGAGACCATCGCGTTTGCCAAACGGCGTGTCGCGAGCGCCGAACGCCTGGCGATCTTTCTGGTGTGGCGTAACTACATCAAAGGGAGGCGCGAGAAGAAACGGGGCAGCCCAAAGCCGGCAATGTGCCGGGGGATCGCTGACAGACCGGTCAGTTCGGACGAGGTGTTATCCCGGCGGCTTTTCTTTGACCACGTCCGAATACCGGAGCGCTGGCGCGCGTACTACATGCGGTTGATTCGTACGCGTGCGTTCGGACGGCATCGTACACATCAATTGAAATACGCTTTTTAGGCCCGATGAACATAGGGAATGTCAACAACGGGTACACGTTTACCCTTTAGATGCATTTTCGGAGGCACAATTATCGGACCAGTGAGTTGTGGACCCAGCCGTGTTTGCCGGACTCGGTGCGGATTTTGATCCAATCCTCGGAAGATTCGAGTTGCATTACTACTGTCCCCAGGGTCAGTTTTTCGAGCACACTGTATTTTTCCCCGGGGCCTCCGCGCATGTTGGCGAGTTTCACTGAAATGATTTGTGTCGTACCATCGGCGAACACCAGATTCCGGCGGCGCTCGGTCTGGTTGAGGATTTTCATGGCGCGGTTGGAGAAGTAGACTGACGCTGCATATTTCCGCTTTTTGATCAACTCTTCGCTTGTGCTTATCTTCAGGGACACATCTGCGACCGTTACGCTGTCCAGTCCATCCGGTGTTTCCGCACGGAACCTGTCGAACAGAAGTTGAACTTCGGCGACTTCGGCGACAGCGGACGCCTTGGTTTCGGTGACTTTCAGCCTTTGTTCGAAAACGACAAACTGCCGTTCGACACGGTCAAGATCGTCATTTGAATGTTCCAGTTCTTCGCGGAGAAATTTGTTGAGTTCCGCCTGTTGCTTGTATGACGCCTCAATTTTTGCCAGGTCCAGTTTTTGAGAACTCACCAGTCCAGTGAGGCGGTTGTTTTCAGCTTTCAGATTTTTGCAGGTCCTGGAATTTTGAGAGAGCGAATCCAGTTCGGCGTCTGTGAGATTCAGGTTGCCCGACGAACCGGAGTTCATCCATTGACAACCCGAACAGATCGAGAGAACCAGCACGATAGCGATTGATACATATTGACGGATATATTTCATCGTTTGGTTGCAGGGCAATAAGCATGCCATACATGAGTTTAGCTGGGTGCACTAACTCTCTATAAAATATTGACATACGAGCGTATGACGGGCCGGTCAGCCCTGGCGTGAAAAAAATGTACGAAGTATTGCAGTATGAATCAGCGGTTTCGTCTATTCGCCAGCGCGCGAAACGAGCGATAGATCGAAGTCGCCGCGGCAATTTTGAAAACGGCGCCCGGGAGAAACGGCACAAGCCCTACCGTCACGGCGGCGGACAGACTGTGCGTGTAAAACAGGGCCAGATATGCCAGGCCAAAGGCAAAAATCAACGCTGTCGCGACGCTGAACACAAATACCTGCCAGCGAATAGACGGGGATTTTGGCAGAAGCCTGCCGACGAGGAAAGGCACAAAAAGAAACGACAGCAGGTATCCGCCCGTCGGGCCGCCTATCACTGCCCAGCCGCCCGAGAATCCGGCGAAAAAAGGCAAACCAACGGCGCCCGCACCGACGTACAAAAGCTGGCTCAGCGCGCCCCGGCGAGAACCAATGACAGCGCCGGCGAGCATTACAAACAACGTTTGAAGAGTGACCGGAACCGGAATCAACGGAATTACGATATTTGCTCCCAGAATCGTCAGCCCCGCAAAAGCGGCGATTGCGGCAAAGCTGGCGAGCGTCCGCCTGGACACGGCAGGTGACAGGGAGGACGTTCCTTCGATATTAATGGCTCTGGTCTTCTGATACACAGTGTTTGCTCCTTGCTCAAGTAATCGCCAATTTGACGAATTAACCGGCAACTGTCAAGCCCAAACAGGTTGTTATCCGGGGGGAGAGACGGCCTGAAAGCCCGAGAGACAGTATTCAATTATCTGGCGGGCGCCCGCCGCGTACAACTGCGGTTTGTTTGCCAGGAAACCGCCGAACCAGGTCATGTGGCCGTTTTCCCGAAATACAGACCCCCACCTGTCGCTTGAAGGATTGCTTTCATTTGACTGATAAAGGGGGGAGGCCCCTTCATGCTTGATTTCGGGCACCACCATCGCCACGCTCCATCCGTGATTCAGTCCCGCGGAGCAGTCTCCGGACGGACTGTCTCCAATGTACAGCATATTTTGTTTCCGGAGGCCGAGTTCTTGCTCGAGCGAAGCGGCGCTGCCGCCACGAAAAACGGGGAGAGTTCCCGAGTTGACGGCTTCAATGTCTTTATCATCACGGGAAAAAAAGCCCGGTTTTCCCGCGTCGACGATCACAACGTCGAACAACAGTTCCCACGACCCGTAGGGGCCGTCCGGGAGGATATGGTCCAGAACCTTTCGAGTATAGACGTAATCGGAATTCGTCAGGAGAAAAAGCTTTTTGCCCGCGGCCTTCAGTGCGCCCAGAGCTCTGGCTGTGCCGCGCTGGCAGCGAAAAAAGGCTCCGGGATTTTCGAGGACACGGGATTTGAGCCTGCCACGTGTGTGCGCTTCATCCAGTGTGTGCCGCACATCGTGGAGCACACGGACGTAATCAGGTCCGGGTCGCTCCGCCGCGGAAACGGCGGATAAAACAGAGTGAAGAAGAAACGCTACCGGCAGGTCGAA
>CAYUDF010000394.1:0-4039 GCA_964443465.1 uncultured bacterium | reverse complement strand
GCCAGCGTGGCCTGTGGGGTCATCGGCACGTACGTGGTAACGCGGAGGATTTCACTGATCGCCGGCAGTCTGGCCCACTCCGTGCTGGGCGGCATGGGCGCGGCATATTACCTGAAAGTGGTCCACGGTCTGCACTGGCTACATCCCCTGCACGGCGCGATCGCCGCCGCGCTCCTGGCTGCTTTTATCATCGCCGCCGTTCGCACCTATTCCTCCGAAAGAGAGGACACCGTTATTTCCGCACTGTGGGCTGTGGGAATGGCGCTCGGTATCGTATTCATATTCCGGACGCCGGGATACAAGACAGATCTAATGACCTACCTGTTTGGTAACATCGTGATGGCGGACGTCCGTGCCCTGCAGATGTTGATCGCCCTGGACATCGTTGTCGTAACCACCGGTCTGTTGTTCTATCACCAGTTGCTCGCCGTCTGCTTCGACGAAGAGTTCGCGCGAATCCGAGGCCTGAAAACTGGATTTTATTACACACTTCTCCTGTGCCTGACCGCCGTAACGATCGTAACGCTGATCTACGTGGTGGGTATCGTACTGGTCATTGCCCTTCTGACATTACCCGTCGCCATCGCCGGACATTTTTCCAGAAAACTGTGGCAGATAATGTTGCTTTCGGCACTTTTGAGCGCGATATTTACCACCCTGGGGCTGGCAATCAGTTTCGAGCCCGACCTGCCCGCGGGCGCCACAACCATTCTCCTGGCGGGCGCGGTGTACACAACCGTCAAATTGTTGTCGAAACCCTTCAGGAAATTGTTCCCGGCGGGTTCGCCGCGTCACAACAGCAAACCGGAAAAAAACGAAGAACGGTCCCGATGATCACGGTCGGCAACGAAATAATCCGGATACTCAACGAATCCTCGGTTTATCTCCTCCTGGGATTTTCGCTCGCGGGTTTGCTGCACGTGTTGATGCAGCGGTTCCCCAGGGCAACGGCGGCGTTGACGGGCAAGGGGAAACGTCCGGTGTTCCTCGCGTCGCTGATCGGTCTGCCGATGCCGCTTTGTTCGTGCGGCGTGTTGCCGGCGGCGCTGGCGCTGAGGAGAAACGGAGCCAGTAAGGGCGCCACGGCGTCGTTTCTTGTGTCGGTACCCGAAACCGACATCGTATCCATACTGCTCACCCTGGCCCTTATGGGCCCACTCATGGCCATATTCCGGCCGGCGGCGGCGCTGGTCACCGCGATCGCGGCCGGCCTGCTGGTCAACTGGATCGATTCGCGCACAAAAACCCCGGCGCCGGTTCCGCAGGAAACCGCTCCGTCTGCGACGACTACGCCATCCTGTTGTTCGTCAGAGCCTGCCCCTCCGTCGTCCTGTTGTAATAACGAGACGGCCAACAACGAGCACAGCGAGCTACCGGCCCGACAAAAAGGATGGGTCTGGCGGGCGGCACATTTTGGTTTTGTTGAAATATTTGACGACGTAATCCTGCAGCTGATTTTCGGTTTTATACTGGCCGGAGTCATCGTCACGTGGTTACCCGCCCTGGAGCTCCAGAACCTGGTCGGAGATTCGCCGCTGCTCTACCTGGTCATGCTCGTAGTCGGTGTACCCGTATACGTATGCGCCACCGCGTCCACCCCGCTGGCAGCGGGGCTGATCGCCGGCGGCATCAGCCCGGGGGCTGCGATGGTGTTTCTCCTCGCCGGACCGGCTACCAATATCGCCGGACTCCTCGTGCTCCAGAAGCAGTTCGGCGGGCGCGTTCTGACGGGATACCTGGTGGCCATCGCCGTCTGCAGCGTATTCGCGGGCGCCCTGCTCGACCGGTTGATCGGCCCCGGGTTCACGCTGCCGGTAACGGAAACGACCCACGTCCACCACTCCACGGCGGTCTACCAGATCGCCTGCACGGTGGTGCTGGTCGCCCTTGCCACGTTTAGTATCGTTAAAACACGGCTCCTCCCCCTGTTTAAGCGCCGTATGTAACAAATCCCCCCCATCGGTCGTAGAATAGCCAAAGTCTTCCCCCACACCCCTTTATTTCGTCAGGACGGGTGTCTTTACCACGATCAAGGAGATCCCATGCGCTACGGCAGGAAAATTTCCGTATTTCTGCTTCTGGTGTCGGTAGTTTTTACAAGCGCCGTCTCGGCCGGAACCAACGACTCAAAACTGGTTAAATTCCAGGGCCGGACCATCGATCTGAAGCCCCACATCGAAGGATTTCCGTATTCCGGATTTATGCCGGACTACGGCGCCGAAAAGCTGTATTTCTACCATACCGGCCAGACGACAACTCTCCAGCAGATCGACCTCGATGGGAGTAGCGACCTCCGGAAGGGCGAAGTGATCTCGGACATCGATTTTTCGAAACGGAACGTGTGGGGAATCCGGTACCGAAAGGAAACCGGCAGGCTTTACTGGTCGGGCGACGAAAAAAACGACGAAGTCATCAACCTGTACTGCCTGGACACCAAAACCCGGGAGGTCTCCCGGCTGACGGACGTCCCCTATATTTTCGGGTGGCGCTGGGATCGCAAACAGGAGCGAGTGGCGTTTGTGGCGAGGTTGGGCGACAAGGAGAATCGGCTGGGTGAGTTGCGGGTGCTCGATCTTGACTCCGGCCGGGAAACCACGGTGACGAGGGATTCCGCGGAATTCAGGTTTACCTGGACCACTCCCAGCTGGCAGCCAGAGGGTAAAGGTGTGGTTGTTTCGGTGCTCAAAAACGCCGACCGAAACTTCGGCAACCTCGCGTACATCGACCTGAAATCGAACCAGACGACAATCCTGACCGACGCGTCGAAGAAACGGGTATGGCCGAGCGTTTTGAAGGACTGGCTGGGCGCCCGTGAGTTTCTGTATATATCCAACGAAGACGGTTTCAGCAACGTGTACCGTTACAACCTGGACGACCGGAAAGCTTACCAGGTCACCCGGTTCGAACGGGACGTCGCCGACGCCGAGCTTCTGACGATCGACAAAAACAAGTGCCTGTTTGTTGTGATGAACAACCCGATTGAAAACGAATTCGTGTTGATTGATCCAAAAACCGCAAAAATTGTCCGGCGCCAGAAGGTAGACGTCAACGTGAGTTTCCTGGACACCGAGAAAAACAGATTGCTGGTTTCATGCACGTCGGGCACGGTCAAATTCCGGATCGACGAGCTTGCGGTGACCCGCAACGAGTTGATGTTTACGACCCGGATCGGTGTGCCCGCCGACCTGGAAAAACAGATCCTGCATGCCAATGTCGAGCGAGTCGAGTTCCCCACCTTCGACATCGACCCCGCAACCGGTAAACCGCGTATGCTGCACGCATTTTTGTATAAGCCGAAAAACCCGCTTCCCTCCGACCGGCAGATCGTGATGATCCAGTCGTTCTACGGGGGCAGCAACCGGTGGAGCACAAGGACACAGATCCTGGCCGAGGCGGGCATCTACGTGTTCAGCCCGTCACCCAGGGGAAGCCGAGGATTTGGCCGTGAGTTCGCCGCGCTCAACGACAAGGACCTCGGCGGCAACGAGATTATCGACATCATTTACGCAGCGAAATATCTGTCAAAAGAACTGGGAATCCCGCCGGAACGAATCGGCGTGTACGGCGGCAGCCACGGAGGATACGCGACCATGCGCCTCCTGACATTTCCCGGAGAAATCAACGGCAACTCCGCAGAGTTTGACTGGGGATTCGGAATCAGCCACGCCGGCTTTTCGGATATCGCCCATTTTTATGAGCACTGTAACATCCCGGACTGGGTTCTGCTGGAGGCGGGGGACCCGGCGACCGAGGCCGACAAACTTCGTGATCGATCCCCGCTTTATCACGCGGACAAAATGACCGGAAAACTGCTGCTGACACACGGGACAAACGACAGTCGCGTGCCGATAGAGGGCAGCCGATGGATGGCAGATAGCCTCAGGACTTACTCTAAAGACGTGACCCTGATCGAGTTCGAAGACCAGGGGCACGGAATCAAAGGATTGGACAACTACATTACATTTTACAACGTGTGGTTCGAATTCCTGGAGGATCTTGAAAACTGAGCGAGTAGCTTGTAGCAGGCAGACATGGGCCC
>CAYUDF010000393.1:0-4047 GCA_964443465.1 uncultured bacterium | reverse complement strand
CGGGTACCCCACCACATGGTCACATCAACCGTGTTTACCGGTCGTATGGTGGAAACTGTTACATCCGTTGAAACAAATCTCGAGATCGAAAACAGCGCCTTCCGTATGTCGCCGTCCAAATAATCCATGAAGGAGATTACCGTGCTTTTTGTCCGCACCCTGGTACTGTTGACCGTTATTTTACTTCCGGCAGGCGCGACCTGGGCCAATGCCGAACTCGCTGACGTATATGTCAACGGAAGCATTGTGGATCTGCGCACGTCCGACGGCGGACTGGTTCGTGTCACTTTTGTCGACCACAGTATCGTCCGGGTTCAGGCCACTACGGGTACCGAACCCGTGGACGAGAAAAGCGGTAAAGCGCCCATCGTGCTGAAGACCGAACCGGTCGATGTACCGGTGCAACAGCAGGATCACGGCACCCATCACACATTTTCGTCCTCGACGGTGGAGCTTGTGGTTTTTCACTCACCGCTGCAACTGGAGCTCCGCAGGGTCAGCGACGGGCTCACTCTGTGGCGGGAACTCAAGCCTCTGGACCTGACGGAAAACGGTACAACACAAACTCTCGCGAGCACACCCGGTGAACAGTTTTTTGGCGGCGGCCAGCAGAACGGCACCTTCCAGTTCAAGGGCCGGCTGATGGAAATTTCGTACTCGGGTGGCTGGGAGGAAGGCGACCGGCCCAACCCGGCGCCTTTTTACATGAGCGGCCGCGGTTACGGTGTGTTGCGCAACACGTGGAGCGATGGCTTGTACGATTTCCGTTCGGATAACTATCTCACCACGACACACGCCGAGAACCGTTTCGACGCTTATTACATGGTGGGTGAATCCATCCACGATGTACTGGACCTCTACACCCTGCTCACCGGCCGAGCCGGTCTGCTGCCGCGATGGGCGTTTGAATACGGCGACGCCGACTGCTATAACGACGGTGACAATGTGAAAAAGCCGGGCACTGTTCCCGAAGGATGGAGTGACGGTCCGACCGGAACAACACCCGACGTGGTCGCCGCCGTCGCCGAAAAATATCGCGAGTTCGACATGCCCGGCGGCTGGATTCTGCCCAACGACGGATACGGCTGCGGCTACACGGACCTGCCCGATGTGGTATCGCGGCTGAGCGAGCTGGGTTTCCACACCGGCTTGTGGACGGAAAACGGCGTGGAAAAAATCGCGTGGGAAGTGGGTACCGCCGGAACCCGCGTCCAGAAGCTGGACGTCGCCTGGACGGGCAAGGGTTACCAGTGGGCCCTCGACGCCAATCACGACGCGGCGCAGGGTTTCCTGGATAACTCCGATTCCCGCCCCTTCATCTGGACGGTCATGGGGTGGGCCGGTATCCAGCGATACGCCGTCACGTGGACCGGCGACCAGTCCGGCAGCTGGGATTATATCCGCTGGCACGTTCCCACGCTGATCGGCTCCGGTCTATCGGGTATGAACTACTCCACCGGTGACGTGGACGGTATTTTTGGCGGCTCGCCCGAGACGTTTCTGCGCGATCTGCAGTGGAAATGTTTTACAACGGTGTTCATGGGCATGTCCGGCTGGTCCAAAACCGAGCGCAAACACCCCTGGTGGTTTGACGAACCGTATCGTTCCATCAACCGCCGCTACATGAAATTGCGCCAGCAGTTGATGCCTTACATTTATACACTCGCACGCGAGACCGAAACTACCGGCGCGCCCATGGTACGGGGTCTCATGTGGGATTATCCGGACGACTCCCAGACCAACGAATATCCTTACCAGTTTTTTCTCGGCCGCGATCTGTTGATCACCCCGGTCTGCCGCAGCCAGGCGGCGAGCGGCGGCTGGCGTGAAGGTGTGTACCTTCCTGAAGGCCGCTGGATCGACTACTGGACCGGTTTGGTCGTCGATGCCGGTCCCGGCGGTCGGCTGGTGGACATCCCGGTCGACCTGGCCACGACACCGGTGCTGGTACGCGCCGGCGCGATTATCCCCATGTATCCCCAGTCGTTGTACGACGGACAGGTGCCGGCGGATCCATTGAGCCTCGACATTTATCCCCACGGCTTATCGGAGTTTGTGATCTACGAGGACGACGGCAATACTCGCGCTTATCGCGACGGCGCTTTCAGCCTCCAGCGTATCGCGGTGGCGGCCCCGGAGAAGGGCGACCGCGTGGAGGTAACGATCGACGCGGCGCAGGGCGACTTCGAAGGAAAATTCGAATCACGAAAATTTGCCCTTCAGATTCACTCACGTAAGAAGCCGCAGAAGGTTGTTGTGGACGGGCAGAAGCTGCCAAAGCAATCAGACATGGACCGCTACCAGTCGGCAGACCGCGGTTGGACTTACGACCCGGAAGACCGGTTCGGCACGGTCTATATCAAAACCGGCCGGGTGGATACCGGTCTGGCGCATAATGTAATTGTCGAATTCAATCCACGCTTGAAGCCGGTTGCAACGGGAGAATATCCCGCAAGACCGGCAGGTGACGGCACGTTGTCCGCCGACGCACTGATGGTCATCGGCCGGTCGGCGGAGGAACCCGGCCACCCACTCGAAAACGCCTTCGACGGCAATCAGGACACATGGTTCCGTACCGTGCGCGACCAGTCTGTGGCCTACGGCCCCCACGAGTTTACACTGTCGCTGGGGGGGCGGCGGTTGATCGAAGGTTTCCGCATCCGTCCCCGCAACGACAAATACTGGAAGTACGGCCAGGTACGAAATTACGAACTGTACATGGCCGACGTGAACGGGCTGTGGGGAGACCCGGTTGCAACCGGTGTTCTGGAACAGACCGAAGATCAACAAGAAGTCCGTTTCGCGCCGCGGGCCGGCCGCCTGTTACGTTTTCGTGTGACAAGCACTCACGACGACGAGAGAGATCCGATGGTGCTCGGCGCGGAGCAATCCGGTGACAGCGTGTCTGCATACGACGCACTCGAACCGGTGCGTGTCGGTCCAACCACAATCTCGGAGTTCCGTCTGCTGGAGCGTGCCGGGCCCGCCACGGCACAAACCACCACTTCCCTCTCCGGTATCACCGGTTTGGAAACAGGTACGATCCGGATGAACGGACTGGATTTCAAGCGTGGAGTAAGTGTTAGCGGAAACAGCCGCCTCGATTTTAAACTCTCCGGTGACTGGTTTATTCTGCGTCTGGAAGCAGGTGTCGATGACACGTCGGCTGACAAAGGCGCGACAAGATTTCAGGTGTGGGGTGACGAACAGCTGTTGTGGGACAGCGGCACGGTAAAAGCGCCAACAATCGTCAAGCCGAGACTGGATATTCGTGGTGTCACAACGTTGAGCCTGCGCACGATCGCTACCAACCCGGCGCTGGTATCGGACTGGGCAGAAGTGATAGTCGAGGGGTATGAGGGAGACACCGTTATTTATATAGATTCCTCGAAGGGGCGTTGATGTGGACGTCGTAATCCTGGCCGCCGGCGCCGGCCGCCGCTTCGGAGGCGAAAAGCAGTTTACGCCGGTCGGACCCGATGGCGCGACCCTGATCGAGATCACCGCGTCTAATGCCAAGCGGGCGGGCTGCGACCGCGCCGTGATTGTGACGGCGCCGGGACGTGAAGCCGACGTGAAGGCTCTTTTTGCCGCGCGTCCCGTCGACGGGCTGGATTTAAAAATCGTCTTTCAAACACCGGACGACCTGCCCGTCCCCTCACCAGTCGACCGCGACCGTCCGTGGGGCACCACCCACGCTGTGTGGTCGACCCGAAATGCTGTCACCGGTCCGTTCCTGCTGTTTAACGCAGACGACGACTACGGTCCCAATGCCCCCGCCGTTCTCGCCGCCACCTTGAAACCAGGCCACAACCGTCCCCGATTTGTTTTACTGGCTTACCCGCTGGGATCCACACTTTCGACGGCCGGTACCGTGTCGCGCGCCATCTGCGACACTGACGACAAAGGGATCCTGCTGGCGCTTCGCGAATACCCGGCGATCGATCGCAACGGATCTGTCACATCCGGCGAGGACGCAGGCCTGGAACTCGCGCTCGACTCGCCGGTGTCGATGAACGCCTGGGCGTTTACTCCCGACGTTTTCCC
>CAYUDF010000392.1:0-4051 GCA_964443465.1 uncultured bacterium | reverse complement strand
TAACTATTGTCGAAGAGCCGATAGGCCTAACGGCCGTACACATTTAGCGTTAGACCACCAGAACGGAGATCAGGGAGAGATCCAGCATGATCCAAAAAACTTTGAAGCGAATCGACAGTTTTCGGGTCAACGACATCGAAAACATCCGGGAATTGCTCGAGATGCTCATGTCGGACCACACACCCGGTAAACACCAGATCAAGATGAAAACCAGCTTCGGCTGGGAACCCCCGATGGACGTATTCGACACGGAGACGGAATTCGTTGTCATTATGGACATTGCAGGGATGGTCCGCAAGGATATCAGCGTGTTTACCGACGGCCACGTCCTCAGAATCAGCGGTGTGCGCAAAGACATCATTCCCGTCGGGAAGAAACAGTTCCACTCGCTCGAGATCCAGGTGGGACCGTTTCAGAGACTGATCGGAATTCCGGTGTCCGTCGTGGGGGACAGCCTGTCCACGCATTACTCGAATGGTTTGCTCGAGTGTCGGCTGAAGAAGCAGTTTGACAAGCCGGAAAAGAAAAAAATCGATATCGAATAGGTCATATTTCAACTGCTGACCTTTTAAGCCGGAACGAATATCACAGAAGGAGACTGAATTGAAAATCGGGAACCAGCTCGATTTTGACGACCTGATGATCCAGATGGCGAACATCCCCAAGGAGCTCGCCATATTACCCGTCAACGACGCCGTCGTGTTTCCGTTGATGATGGTGCCCTTGATACTCCGCGATCCCAATCTGTTGAAGCTGGCCGATGAAGCGCTCGCCGAACAGAAAATCATCGGCGCATTCACGCAGGAAAACCAGGACGCCGAACACCCGGGTCCCAACGACATCTTCAAGGTCGGAACAGCGATCCACATCCAGAAAATGATCCGTTTTCCGAACGGTGAGATGCGGCTGCTCGCGCAGGGCATTTCCCGAATCAAACTGATCGAAACAACACAGGTCGCACCGTACCTGCGGGGGCGCGTCGAGGTACTCGAAGACGATGAGAAAAACACCGACACCGAAAAAGCCTACATTCAGACGATCATTCGTAATTTCTCCCAGATGATCGACGAGTCGGACAATCTCACCGAAGAGCTGAAAATCATCATAAACAATGTCAAGGAAGGCGGCCGCCTGGCGGACGTTATTGCCACCAACCTCAATATCGATCTGGATCGAAAGCAGAAACTGCTCGAAGAGGCGGATGTCACCGAGCGGCTCCGGCTGCTGTCCAAATTCGTGATCGATGAGATGGAAGTAGTGCGCCTGGGACAAAAGCTTCAGGCCGATGTGAAAAAGGAAATGGACCGCGAACAGCGCGAGTACTACCTGCGCCAGCAACTCAAGGCGATCCGGCGTGAGCTCGGCGAAGAGGATGACCGCACGCTCGAGACCGAGGAGTTAAGGGAAAAGATCGAAACGGCGAAGTTGTCGGATGAAGCGCGCGAAGTTGTCCTCAAAGAGTTGGACCGGCTCCAGAAAATGTCTCCCGGCGCGGCCGAATATACGGTATCAAAAACGTACATCGACTGGATTCTCGATCTACCCTGGACCGAGGCCACCGAAGACAACCTGGATATCAAGGTCGCCGAAAAAATTCTCCAGGAGGACCACTACGACCTGGAAATGGTCAAGGAACGTATACTGGAATTTCTGTCCGTCAAGAAATTGAAAGGGTCGATGAAAGGATCGATCATCAACTTCGTTGGACCTCCCGGTGTCGGAAAAACATCCCTGGGTAAATCGGTGGCACGTGCGATCGGCCGGAATTTTCACCGGATATCGCTCGGTGGAATGAAAGACGAAGCAGAGATTCGTGGTCACCGCCGTACCTACATCGGCGCGTTGCCCGGACGTATCATCCAGGGCATGCGCTCCGCGGGATCGATCAACCCGGTTTTCATGCTGGATGAGATCGACAAACTGGGCAGCGATTTCAGGGGTGATCCGTCGTCGGCACTCCTGGAGGTCCTGGACCCCGCGCAGAACGACTCGTTCGAGGACCATTACCTCAATGTCAAATACGACCTGTCAAAGGTGCTGTTTATCACAACGTCCAACATGCTGGACACGATTCCGAGGCCGCTGCTCGACCGCATGGAAACGATCGAGATCCCCGGTTACATCACCATCGATAAGATCGAAATAGCGCGTCAATACCTGCTGCCCCGGCAGATAGACGAAAACGGCATTCCCGCCGATCTGCTGGCGGTCGACGAGGAAGGCCTCAGGCATATCATCCGCAGCTACACGCGCGAAGCCGGCGTGCGCGAACTGGAACGCAAGCTCGGTAGCATCTGTCGAAAACTGGCCAAACGAATTGCTTCCGGCAATAAGCGCAAAGTCAAGATTACAAAAAGGAATTTGCACAAATATCTCGGTTTACCGGAGTACTCCAGTGAGATCGCGGCCAAAAAACCGATGATTGGAGTCGTCACCGGCCTGGCCAAAACGATGGCCGGGGGCGAAATCCTTTTTATAGAGGCGCTGAAAATGAAGGGCGCCGGGCGGATGCGGCTGACCGGCCAGCTGGGAGGCGTCATGCGTGAGAGCGCTGAAGCAGCCCAGAGCTTTATCGAGGCCAATTACCTGAAAAAAGCGCCGGACCCGGAGTTTTTCGATCACACCGATATACATATTCACGTGCCGGCGGGAGCCGTACCGAAGGACGGGCCCAGCGCGGGGGTGGCGATTGCCACCACTATCGCATCGCTCTTGTTTGACAAGCCGGTTCGCAATGACCTGGCCATGACGGGTGAAATCACACTCACGGGCAGGGTGCTGCCGATCGGCGGTCTCAAGGACAAGGTGATCGCGGCGCACCGCGCGGGTATCCGGACGATTATATTACCCAGGGAAAACAAACGAGATCTGGACGAAATACCGGATTCAATCAAGGAAGAACTGACGCTGATTCCCGTATCCAGGGCGGGAGAAGCCATCGAAAGGGCCCTGATCTGGGATTGATCCCCCGCGCAAAGGTGCTGTAGACGCGGGATCGACACTATTGGCCTCCAATTTGCTCGTCCTTCGCGGATTGGGCCAAGGAGACAGGTTTTTGAGCGCAACAACAATATCTCCCAGAAAAGAGGCGATGATCGGTCTGATCACGCCGATCCTGGGCCGTATGGTGGGCGAAGACTCTTTTTCGCTGCCCGGCGATATTGGCAATGACTCACGCGTGCTGATCGTCGATTCCGGTGATCTCACGGAACTGCTTTTTTTCGCGCCGGTCATCAATCATCTCAAATCCCGGTACCCCGGCATGCGGGTTACCGTCCTGGTTCGCGAGGGCAACGGTGAACTGATCCGCACCATGGACCAGATCAACGAGATGATCAGCTACGAGCGCGAACACCTGTCACTGATGTCCACCACCTACTTTTCGCTACTGAAGCGGCTTAAATCCCGTGAGTTCAACGTGGTGTTTCTGCTGGGACGCGAGTTCAACTTCGCACGTTCGTTGATCGCCCTGGCGACACACGCGCGGTTGCGGGTCGGTTTTTCACAGGAGATTACCCACCCCTTTATCAACTGCGAACTCCGGCGGGGTGCCGGAACCGGCTACGAATCCAAGCGTGCAATCGGGTATCTGTCGGCGCTCGGGTTTCGGCCCGAAGGACAGCCGAAGGGCTGGCGCCTGCCCGAGCAGGACGCACGCTGGGCCGCGCAGTTGATTCACTTCCGGAAACCGGACACAAAGGAAATGCTGATAGCCGTCGATCCCGGTATCGGCAAAGGCAATCACCGGCTGGCGGAGCAGACACTCGCCGGCCTGACCAACCAGATCGCGTCCCGTTATCCTTCCAAGGTTCTGGTCCTGTCCAACAACCTGGAACAGAAAGGTCTGGACCGGTTCCGGTCGTTGCTGGACGCGGACCTCGTTGATCTCACCCCCAAAAACGTCAAGGAAGCCCTTGCGCTACTGTCACGCGCAGACCTATTCTTATCCGGGAACACCGACTTGTTTCACTTCTCGGTGGACATGCATCTGCCTTCGATCGGCTTGTTTACGAGACACGACGAGTCGAACTGGTTTCCCAAGGATACGCCA
>CAYUDF010000391.1:0-4056 GCA_964443465.1 uncultured bacterium | reverse complement strand
TCACCGCCGCTCTGGCGGTGGCCGACTCAGCGGACACCATCATGGTCGCTCCCGGAACCTACGGTGCCGGAGAGACATTCCCGCTGCGGTTGCATAAAGACCTCGTACTGGTCGGCGACGAAGCCAACAAAGGAGACGGCGCACAGGTAACCCAGATCTCGGGCAGTGGCCCCGAGACCATTACACCGGGATCAGTTTTTGTGGTGGAAGCGACCCTCGTGGGCGCCGAAGGTGCACAGGTTCGGGGCTTTCGATTCACCCACACCGAATTACAGGACAAGTACTATTCCATCATGATGGACAGCGAGACCACCAGCGGGTGTTCCAACATGGTGGTGGCCAATAACACGTTTGTCGATGTGTACGGAGGAGTAGTCTCGTGGAAGGGATCCGGTATGCAGATCACCGACAACGTATTCGACATCCAGTACACCAGCGCATTGATTATCCAGTCCGACCAGGTTGTTTTTGACCGCAATCACGTGACGTGCGACAGGTTCGGCGTCGACGTCTCGCCTCAAAACGGCGAAGTCTTTGTTCGCAACAACCAGTTCTTTGTCGACTCCAGAAACGGATACGGTATTCGGACACAGAGCGGGATGGCACATATCCTCAACAATCAGGTTACCCGAACCGTAACCACCTCGGACATCAGCACGTCTGTATACGCGCTATCGGGAAGCTCGATAGTGCGTGACAACGTGTTCGATACCCATCGAGGTATTTACGTCGCAAACTCCGGTGCGCCCGACGCCGGCACAACCTCCGAAGATGGCAACAATGATTTCTCCCGTTGCGACGGTCCGGCCATCGAGCACAACAGCACGGGGAACGCATCAGTGTACGGAAACACGTTTCGCAACGCAACACCGGTGCTGGGCGACGATATTGTTGTTACCGGCACGGGCAAGGTTGAAGGTTTGTACAAGGCGATGTTCTGGATCAACCCCGCCACGGGGAACAACTCCAACGACGGCTCGGCCGCCACCCCGTTCAGCACCATCACCCACGCGCTTTCCGCGGTGAACGGCGGGGTGCCCGAGCTGCACCTGGCCGTCGGGACTTACAGCGATGAAGAAACGTTTCCGCTGGTGATGCCCGCCGGAACAAAAATCATCGGTGCGTCCACCGATTCGTTCGGTCGGGACCTCGTTATTCGCGGCGAAGGCGCCTATGAGATCGGGAGTTTTGACGGCGCCACTATCGTTGCGCTGGGCGATATCGAGATGGAGCGTGTATCCGTGCGGGGGAGTGGTTCTAATCCCCTCTTCTACTTTGCGCTGGTCATCGATTCCGGAACGGCAACCATCAACAACTGCGAGTTTCGAAATGCTTACGGCGGCGTACTCGCCGACTTCGATGTGACACTGGTTGACCTGGATGCCGTTCACGCAAATGGCGGGTCGTACGGCGTTTATGCCTCCAACGTCGATTTCTACCAGTGTTATCTGACGGCCAGCATCCCGTATAACGGTCGGTCGGGATCGATCTTCAACAGCGTGATAACGATTACAAACTATTCCGGCGCGGCACAAACCGGCGGTTCACTGGAGGTAACCCTTTGTGCGTTTCGCTACAGCGCGCCCGCCGGCAGCCCCGAAATGACCTACGGCGGCGTCCTGGCCAGTTTCGGATCACCCGTGATTCGCCACTGCACATTCGAGACACCCGTCGGCGTTTATATCCGGAGCAACTCCCAGATCGATCTGGGCGGAGCCGGCGACGCGGGAAACAACAATTTCACCGCAACTACCACCGGTATTAAACACAACGGCACGGAAAGCGTCTCGGCGATCGGTAACACCTGGATCAACAATCCGCCCCAGGTCGGCAGCGATATCGTGCTGGAAAGCACCGGAACCGTCGATACCGGAACAACGAACTAAGCTCAATGAAACCGGGCTCCCGCAACAGCACGGGAGCCCGGTTTCCATAAAGTTCGAACCCTCATCTCCGCCATTATCATGGTAGAATAACCCCATGAACCTCAGAATTGTCTATCGATTGATACTGCCGTTGCTCCCCGTTGCGCTCTTTGTCCTTTCGGTCGGATGTTCGGGCAAGGCCGAGCCGCAACTGGAAGTCTGGAAGGACGGCGGCTTCCAGCCGTCGGCAATAAACACTTACAAGGTTGCGGGAAAACGCGACGGCGCTGTGACACGGGTATCGGCCAGCTTCACGCTGGAATCCGGTGAGATACTTCAGATGGACCTCGATATCAGTTACGATCCTCAACCCGTCCTTAGTTCGGCACTTTGGACAGTCGACGGGTATCAACCCGGTTCGAGCGACGTAATTGCGGAATCACTGAAATTTCTGGGTGGTCAGGGGGAAGGCCCCAGTCTCGGAGGCCGTTTCCGTCTCGAACAAAACGGCGCCCCCCGTTACCGGGTGGTATTACCGTTAAGACCCGTTAACCAATCCGAATGGACCGTCAACTAACCCGCTTTGGTGCATCGCCTCCCCCGACGTTAGAACTTTTCTTACCGGAACGATTACGATATCTTGAGGTCTGCATTATGTTACTGGTTCGGTGGTTCAGAGTCGCGGTGATGGAAAAACAAGATTAGAGGAGACAGTCGGATGGATCTCGTCGTAGCGGGTGTCATTTCCGGAGTGGTGGGGACGCTGGTGATGGATTCTTTGAATCATTTGTTCGCTCTAACTGGGATTCTCACAAAAATCGACGTGGGGATGATTGGGAGAATGTCCTCGGGGTGGGCACACGGTCGATTCCGCTATCGCCATCCAGGCGAAATGAAACAGGTCGCAAATGAAAAGCTCTACGGTTATATCACGCACTACGGCATCGGTGTGGGTCTCGCCCTCGCCTACGTAATCGGATGGACCCTCTTGATTGGCGGGCCCGCGTCACCCGCATGGGCACTGGCCTATGGCGTCGCGACGTCCGTAGCCTCCTTCTTCTTCGTTTTCCCTTCCATGGGATTAGGCTTATTCGGCAGACGATCTCCAGAAGGGATCCGGAGCCCTCTTTCGAGTTTGGCTAACCACCTGTTCTTCGGAGTGGGTATGGCAGTCGCGGTTGCACTAACCAATTAAGTGGATGAAAATTTACCGCCGCGGCCACTGCGTAAGCAGCAACAGAAAAGCCGCAGTCCAGCTGAAGTGTTTGACGTTCTGGCCCGCGCCGGTAAGGGGATGATAGTTTTCATACAATGGAACGCCGGCAACCGTCGCGCCCTCCAGATTGCTGAACAGTTGATCGCGGAGCGCGGTGGCGTCCGACTCAAAGCCGTAGCGCCGTAATCCCTCGATCGCCAACCAGGCCTGGTCGAGCCAGACCAGCCCCCGCCAGTACCCGTCGGAAAATTCTGGATTGTCACGCACAACGGTCGGAAATGGCACAAAGGTCCGAAACTTCCCGGTATCGAGCATTGTGTCGCGCACGCGCGAGACCTGTTCGTCGCTCGCTACTCCCGCCCACAACGGAATCCATCCCTCCGGGCCCTGCACCGGCAAAATCACTCCCGAATCGATATCGATGTCGTAAAACCACCCCGTGGTTTCGTCGTACATTTCGTCCCGGATCTGGTTTTTTAAGACTTCCGCCTGCGTGGTCCACTGCGCGGCCTCATCGTTTTTTCCAATCGCCCGGGCGAGTCGCGCGAGCGCCAACTTCTCCCGATACAGATAACAGTTGAGGTCTACCGATTCCTGATTCATCGACCACGCTTCCGGTCCGTTCTGGAGCATTTTCGTACTGTCGAATCGCACGGCGTTGTCCATCCCGCTCTCCCAGCGAGCGGCGACCAGGGTACCATCGGTCGATCCGTATTCACACAGTCCGTCTCCATCGTGGTCGCGATCGGTGTACCAGAACCGGTGGTAAGCAACGAGCTTTGGATAAAGCTCCCGGACAAACTGATCGTTGCCGGTGTTCTCGTATACCGACTCGATAGCCCAGCCAGCCAGCGGTGGTTTGGTGTCGCGCCAGTTGTCCTCCGCCGGGTCCAGATAAACCACGTCGGCAATCATTCCGCGCTCGTTCTGGTGGTCGAACATAGCGCGCACCTGCTCCGCGGCCAGTTCGGGATC
>CAYUDF010000390.1:0-4057 GCA_964443465.1 uncultured bacterium | reverse complement strand
TGTCCTTGCACAGCACCACCGCGCCGGAAGTTTCCCGGTCCAGCCGGTGGGCAAGGTTGAGGCCGTCGCCGAAATCTGTTTTCAAACGAGCGATCAGTGTGTGTGTGATGTACACACCACACGAGTGGACGGGTATGTTGCCCGACTTCCCCACAGCGAGCAACCATTCGTCTTCGTACAGCACATCGTAGTGATCGTCCACTTCCGGTTCGGCGTGCCAGATGGTGTAAGCGATCGAGTCATCCTTATCGACCCGGTGGCCGGGCGCTACGACGGTACCATTAACCCGGACCCACCGGTCGCGGATCCGCTGTTCCCAGACTTCGGGAGAGTGATACTTGAAACGGTGCGCCAGAAACTCCACGATCGTCCACCCGGACCGGTAGGAATCCACCGAACACGTCAGCGTCAGTTGCTTTTTTTCAGATGTCATGTTTTGGGCCTGTGTTCGAACAACATGCACCAGCCACTTGCCATCCAGTGGGGTAACGCGTCGGCCATCCGCATGTCGATTCGACTGAAAAAGCGATTGCTGCGAAGCGGACGAAAAATGGTGAACACAAAATCAGACTTCGCAAACTCGAGCAGTCCGTACGAGTGCGCTTCGAAAAGCTCGACGAGCCGGCTACGGGTGAACCGGTGACAGTGATCCCTACCCGCTCCCGAAACGTACGGTTCCTTTCCCGCCAGCTTGCGAAGCCAGTTCCACCGCCGGACGGCGTACC
This sequence comes from uncultured bacterium, assembly GCA_964443465.1. Taxonomy (GTDB): domain Bacteria; phylum Krumholzibacteriota; class Krumholzibacteriia; order WVZY01; family JAKEHA01; genus CAYUDF01. Next base: position 3,332 of record CAYUDF010000390.1, on the reverse strand, counting down.
ACGGATTGAGTCCCTGGCTGATCTCCCACGGCCCGTAACCGTTGGGGGTTGTGATAATCAGGATACCGTCGGGCGCTGTGTGCCGTTGTATCACCCCGGCCAGCCGGTCTGAATCGGGGACGTGCTCAAAAACTTCCGACGCAACAACAACATCGTAGCGGTCGGTTTCGTCAAACAGCAGTGCGTCTTCCACCGTCACTGAGAGATTCTGAAGGCCGCGATGGTCGACCTCGCGCCTCAGTTCGCCAACATCCGATTCATCGATGTCGATCGCGCGCACTGCAGCCCCAAGCGAGGCCATCGGCAGCGTGATGCCACCCACGCCACACGCAATTTCGAGAATCCGGAGCTCGTGGAACGGCCGTCCCAAGCGCGCCGCCTGTTGGCTCAATGCCGCGTGGACGAATCTGAGTTTTTTCAGATCCACCGGTTGTGTGTATGGGCTGGCTTCCAGGAATCCGGCCAGCCCGGTGCTTTCGGGCATCGGTTGTTACCTCTTTTAATACAACGGGTTTAGCAGTAAAGCGTACCACGAAAAACGGTTAGACGGGTAACACAAATCGCCGGCGCGAGTTTTGCCGGCGGCACTCGCTATCTTTTCGGCGCCTCCTGCCGACCGGACGGCGTAACCCCTTTTTTCCGGTACAGATACCCACGACGGCCCCTTGACGAGACCCGGTGGCTCCGTTACACTGTCTCGATATTTATCAGCGGCACGGGTTTTACCGTGCAAACGATTAGTAATCCTCAGCGGCTGCTTGTCCCCATGGGCAGCGCGTTTTTTCGTCACCCGGACGACAATTTTAAGTAATCGAGAGGAGAGGATCTTGACGACCAACCAACCCGGCGCGGCCCCACCCGGCGACACCGCATTTTTCGGACATCCGAAAGGACTGTTTTATCTGTTCTTCGCCGAAATGTGGGAGCGCTTCTGCTTCTACGGCATGCGCAACATTCTTGTCTTATACATGACGAGTTACTTCCTGTTCAGCGATGAATTCGCACAGGGAGGCGTTTACGCGGCCTACACGTCGTTGATCTACTGCATGGCCATTTTTGGCGGCTTCATGGCGGACAAGTACCTCGGGTACCACCGGTCGATCATGTTCGGTGGTATTGTGATGGCGGCCGGCATGATCATGCTGCTATTCAACCAGGAACTGCTGGGTTATATCGGCATCCCGATCTCCAAATCTTTCGAGCATTTTTTCTTCTTCGCCGGTATGGCGACCATCATCATCGGAAACGGATACTTCAAACCCAATATTTCGACCATCGTCGGCAAGCTGTATACTGCGGATGACCCCAGGCGCGATGCAGGATTCACCATATTTTACATGGGGATCAACGTAGGCGCGTTTGCCGGTGGCCTGATCTGCGGTTACATCGGCCAGACAGTGAGCTGGCCGCTGGGTTTCGGCCTTGCCGCCCTGGGCATGCTGCTGGGTGTGATTACGTTCGGCACCAAGAGTTGTACCGACGCCCTGCACGGCCACGGCAATCCGCCCGACGAAGCGCGCATGAAACGGACGTTTCCGATCATTCTGGTGGGGTCCCTCCTGGCGATCATTCCGGTTTATTTCATGCTGCAGCACAGCGCCGTCGTTGGTGTGTTGCTGGGCGCCACGGCGATCGTTGTGATCACGTCACTTTTGTGGGTGGCGTTTCACGAAACAAAAGAACAACGCAACAAGATTTTTGCATTGATCGTACTGGTATTGTTTAACCCGATTTTCTGGGCGTTTTTCGAACAGGCGGGCAGTTCACTGACACTGTACGCCGACCGAAACCTCGACCGGAGCATTATGGGATGGGAGATGCCCTCGTCCTGGCCGCAGAACTTCAACGCGCTTTTTATTATCACGCTGGCGCCGGCGTTTGCCGCGTTGTGGATCTGGCTCGGCAAAAAAGGAAAAGAGCCTTCGACACCGTTCAAGTTCACGCTGGGTCTGTTCCAGCTGGGTGTGGGATTTATGATCCTGGTGATCGGTGGCAGGTACTTCTCCGTCGATGGTATTACACCCCTGCCGTTTATGGTGATGTTGTACCTGTTCCTCACATGGGGTGAGCTTTGTCTGTCCCCGGTCGGGCTGTCGATGATCACCAAACTGGCCCCGCCGAGAATGACGGGCATGGCGATGGGCGCGTGGTTCCTGTCGATATCGGGAGCACAGTACATCGCAGGCCAGATTGCGGCCCTTACCGGCGCGGCCGGCGGGGGTGCGGCCGGAGAGGACGTGCTGGCGCCGGAATCGCTGGAGATCTATACCAACGTGTACCAGAACAGCGCATACTTCATCTTCGCCGCCGCCGCGGTGCTGTTGCTGCTGGTACCGATACTCAGGAAATGGGTTCACGGTCCCAAATAACCCCGAAGCCAGTTTCCGAATATAAATAAAAAATCCCCCCCGCCGCGAGGCAGGGGGGATTTTCTTTAGCTTATGGCTGTTGAGATCAGATGTTGGCCGTCAGATCGATCTCGCGTACCCAGCCGTACTTGTCTTCGATGATCTGATATCCCCCAAAGCGTAATGTTTATTTATATTTAAGAACGTATGCCCAGAATGGCTTGCGTGTCTATCGGGCAACAATATTTACTCAGGATGCGCTTCACCATAACCCGGATTTGGGCACCGGCATTTTCACGTTTTGTCCAGTCAACGGATACGCTCCGTTTCACAGAATTCACCAACTCCTGCGCGATCAACTTCAAGGTGTTGTCACCGAGTATTTGGACCGCGCTGTCGTTGACTTCGAGGGCATCGTAGAAGGCGATGGTGGGCGAATACTGTCACAGTGTGTTTGAGTTTTTGGGCACTATGTCGGCTAACGTATCAATATCATTGTCTTACTCGTTGACACATCCCCGGCACGAAGAAGGTAGTAATATACTCCCGACGGTACTCCACGGCCCCGGTCATCAGTCCCATCCCAGATCAATTCCAGTGTATCTGTCCGGGTGGATAGGTTATCCAGGGTTTTGACGAAACGTCCCAGCACATCGTAGATAATAAGTGTGGCCTCCTGAGCAGTATGATTTGAATATCCAATCGTCGTCGTTCGAGAGAATGGATTGGGATAATTCTGTTGCAGGAATACGGACGGGACCAGAGGCGGTTCGATCCCGATCGCGGACGCTATACCGTACAAAACGTACGTCGTTCCGGCGCTCGCTCGCCCGAGTGGATCCGCCGAATGTGCTCCGATTGCCAGGTCCCTCACGCCATCGTTATTAAAATCAGCGGCGGTTAGTCCTCTACCGAGTCCCGGGTCGTCGTGCCGTGCGATTACGCGCGTAACTAGAGTATCGGTCGCTAGATAGGTCGTGTCCG
>CAYUDF010000389.1:0-4074 GCA_964443465.1 uncultured bacterium | reverse complement strand
CCGGCAAACAGCAGGCCCCATACGCAGATAAGGCACAACACACCGGCGTAAATCATTTGCGAACGTTTACCCATGGGCACAGTCTATCAGATTTCCGGGGTGGTGAGTGATTGTTGAACTGCGCTGCGGTTGGCTGGCTGGATGAAAAGTGATGGTGTTCAACGGATTGATTTTATTTCGTCGACAACCCAGCGGTTGTCCACCGCCGGACTGGCGCCGGGCTCCCGGTGCAAGGATACATAAATCTTGTCCTTGAAGAGCCTCCCGTCGTCCGTCATCTGGTAATACCGCTCCGCTACCACAAACGACGTGTTGCCGCTGTCTTCGGGTTTACGGTATTGAACGATCTCGAATTTTCGCGTGATTGTGTATTTGAACATGTCGGAGAGAAGATAAAAACTCTGATTCCTGCTGAACTCTCCTCCGGACGGCCCGGCCCCTTCGATAGAGATCGTTACCTTACCCTGGCCGAAGTGCTTGAGAATCAGATTGACCTTCTCGCCGTTCCACCCTTTTTCAATATCGGTGAAAACTTCCATCGGGCCGACGACCGGTTCTTCGTCTTTCTTTTCTTTGGTGTCTTTATCGTCTGTATCGGTCTGATTCTGCTGCGAGACGACCCGGCCTTCACCCGGTCCGGAGAAGGCGTACTTCGACGCAAAGGCAAGGTTGTGGGTGAATACCAGCCCGAAGAGAAGGGGTAGCGCGAGGATGAGGTGTAAAACCTTCATGGGCATTTCTCTTGGATATACAAACCATTTTACTATCGCAAGCTACATGCCATATATTACCTGTTGATAACAAAGGAGTTATAGTATTTAGCAGGATTTTTGTGTACTCTTGCGAGGACACCGGCGTCCTATATTCAGGACAGATTTGAAAAAAACGAGAAAAAAGTGGACGTTTTTTTACCGGCGGGACGAATTGTAAACGGGTGTATAACGGGGCAGCGACGTGACTACCATGTACTCGTGATGAGCACCCAGACGATACCGCCACCGGCGGCGATTTTGCCGAGGATAGCGAGCGAACGGCCAACAAAAGCCCAGTACCCGATTTTTAACGCAGAATCCGCGCGTTGTTCGCGCAGATACTCGGCCGTGACCGCGCCCCCGAACGCGCCGACAAATCCGAGCAGGACGCCTCCGAAGGGCGGCGCCATGGCACTGCCCAGTACCACGCCGAGCAAACCACCGAGAAACGACCCGATCACGCCCCAGCGCGTACCGCCCTTTCTGGCAACCACGACCAGACCGAGCAGAGACTCGATCACTTCACCCAGCACGGCAAATCCGAGACAGACGAAAAACCACGTCCACGGCATGTCGCCGAAACCGGGAATCAGGGTCACCAGCAACGCCGTGCCCACCAGGATCCAGTTACCGGGGAGACCGACGGCGTTTAACGCCAATACCAGAAACAGGTATATATAAAACAGAACGAGGAGGGATTTAAAAAGAATTTCCTGCAAAGAAGCTCCAAAAACCGAGGCGGCGCGCCGAAAATCGGCGCGCCGGAATCAAAACGAAGCTCAGCGCCGGGCTTTCGCCGGTTTCCCGCCACGCGGCGTTCTCGCCGCTTTGCTGGCTCGGGCAACTTTGTAGTTCTGCCATTCCACGAGGACAGGACTGGCGACAAAAATCGAGGAATACGTACCGATCAGAACACCGACCAGCAACGTGATGGCAAAATCCCTGATGACCGCGCCACCGAACAAAACGAGCGACAGCACAACGAGTATGGTGGTCAGTGATGTGATGATCGTACGCGACAACGTTTCGTTGATCGATCCGTTGACCAGCCTGTCGTAACTATCGCGCCGCTTGCTGTGGATGTTTTCACGGATACGATCGAACACCACGATGGTGTCGTTCAGGGAGTACCCGACAATCGTTAGAATTGCGGCAATCACAGGCAGCGATATCTCCATCCCCATCACGGAAAAGAAACCCAATGTAAACAACACGTCGTGGATCAGCGCCACGATCGCCGCGATGGCAAACCGGAACTGGAAACGCCACGTGATATATACCACGATGCCGAGCAACGCATAGATAATCGACCAGAATGACGCCGTTTTCAGCTCGCTGCCGATCTTGGGACCCACCGTTTCCGTACGGCGGATATCGATCGTCTGCCCCTGGATACTCGCTTCCAGTATCCCTTTGATCGAGTCGGCAACCGCCGTCGCGTTGCCGACCGCTTTGACCTTGATCAGGTATTCATTGGGTGAGCCAAAGTTGGTGACTTCGGCTCCGCTGAATCCGGATTCATCCACGATGTCGCGGATATCCTGCAGCGGAATCGCCTGATCGGGAAGCCTGATCTCGATCAGCGCGCCGCCCGCGAAATCGATACTGGTGTCAAACCCGCCGTGGATAGCAATCGACGCCGCGCCGATCACCAGTACCACGAGCGAAACGCCCATCGCCTTGCGGCGTGCGCCGATAAAATTGATATTGGGTGTCTTAAAGAACTGCATGTTCGTTTACCTTTTTGACTAATTATTCAGCGTATTGTCAGATACTGAGCGACCTCAATTGTCTGCGTGATGTAATAAGATCAAATACCAGCCGTGTACAAATCAGCGCCGTAAACATACTGGCGACGATACCGATCGACAACGTCGTTGCAAAACCCTTGATCGGTCCGGTACCGAACTGCCACAGCACAAACGCCGTAATCAGCGTCGTTACGTTTGCGTCGAGAATGGTGCGAAAGGCCCGGTCGTAACCGGCCTCGATGGCGCTCCTGACCGTTTTGGCCTTGGCGAGCTCCTCGCGGATCCTCTCGAAGATCAGCACGTTTGCGTCGACGGCCATACCGATGGTGAGTATTAGCCCCGCGATGCCGGGCAGTGTGAGCGCCGCGTGAAGTGTGGCCAGCACGGCCATCACGATCACCAGGTTCAACAACAGGGCGAAGCAGGCCAGCAGGCCGGACGCCCGGTAATAAAACATCATAAACAACATGACGATAATAAAACCGCCGAGCGCCGCGTAAGTACCGGCTACGATCGAGTCGCGTCCCAGTGTGGGCCCGACGCTGCGTTCTTCAATAATCGACACCGGTGCGGGCAGCGCGCCTGCGCGCAACACGATGGCGAGGTCGTTGGCTTCGTCGTCGGAATCGAGCCCGGTAATACGGCCCTCGCCTCCGGGAATTTTTGATTGTACGACGGGGGCGGAGCGGACTTTTCCGTCCAGCACGATCGCGATTCGCCGACCGATGTTGTCGCCGGTAAACCGGGAAAATACCATCGCGCCGTGGCGGTTAAGGCGAAACGACACGTTCAGCCGTGTCGGGTCGTCGGGGTCGTTCCGGGTCGTCGCGTCTATCAGCGTGCTGCCGTCCAGTCGCGCGTCTTTTTCGAGGAGGTACAGCACCACCCCCTGGCTGCCACCCTGGCTGCCACCCTGCAGCGTGTAGGTCTCGTTGCTCCAGTAAAACGCCGACCGCGGAGGCAAAATCCGCAGGGCCTGATCGGTTTCGAGCAACGCCTGGACTTCGCGCATCTGGCGTTCGTCAACGACAACACCGCCGTCAAACTGTCTAATGAGATAACTGGTGAACGGCCGGTCCTCGGAGACTTCGGCCAGGGGCACCGCGAGGTCTTCGGTGCCTGGAAGTACGGGCAATAAAGAATCAGTGGGTGTTACACCGGCGAGCAGGCTGTCGGCCGCGGTTTCCGGTGTGTCGGCTGCGGTGGAATCGGACTCTCCGGCCGCGGCCACGTTGGTGGTGTCCACCAGGGATCCCTGCACGATGACTCCCTTGAGCACACGGTCCAGGTCGGAGAGCACACGTCCCATTTCATCCGGTTCACGCACCAGGTGAAATTCAAGAAATGCCGCCTGTGCAATCAGGCCACGAGCGCGTTCGGGGTCCTCGAGACCGGGCAACTGGACGATAATGCGCTTTTCGCCCTGGCGTTGAATCACCGGCTCCGCCACGCCAAACTGGTCGATGCGGTTACGGAGAATCTCCATCACACGATCGGGGGCGTCTTTTTTGGAGTTTTCATCCAGGCCCGCGTCGTCGACCTCCAGAACGATATGCATTCCGCCCTGCAGG
>CAYUDF010000388.1:2586-4080 GCA_964443465.1 uncultured bacterium | reverse complement strand
ACGGTGTCGCCTTCGATGATCTGCCGGCTGCTGCGCCCGTAGGAACGGCGGCGCCGGGACAGCTCTTTCTGGATTTCGCGGATCGACAGGCGCACTCCCGCGGGTAATCCTTCGACGATACCCACCAGCGTTTCTCCGTGAGAATCTCCGGCCGTCAAGAATCTGATACTCATTTATATAAACTCCTGTTGCCGCCGGGGATCACACGACCGTCCGCTCCGGAAACGCGGCTTCAAGCGCTTCCTGCATCGACCTTACGTCAAACGTCTGACCGGTCCACTGTTTGAAACTCTCCACCGCCTGGCAAACCAGTAATGATACACCACCCAGCGCCGTCGCGCCCTGTTTTACAGCGGCTTCCAGGAAACGGGTGCGCCCGGGGAAGTACACAAAATCAAAAAAGCACTGGTCTGACCGGATCCACGATGGTTCGGTCAGCGGTGTCGACTGTTTGTCGGCCCCCATGCCGAGGGGAGTGGCGTTGATTACGACGTCGGCCCGCTGGAAGTTATCCCGGTAGTTGTCAACGGCCGTCTTGTCTCCAGTCGCGACGATATTCACCAACTGTCCGGAATACGTTTCGCGGATCGAATCGAAAGTTTTCGTGAATTTTTGCGGCGATCGCAGTCCAAACGTCACGGTGGCCGCCCCGTGTCTCAGCAGACCCACGGCAGCCGCGCGCGCCGAACCACCGCCGCCGTATATGAAAATGTGTTTGTCCGGGATCGAGATACCGCCGAACACCCTGAGGGCCTCGGCGGTTCCTTCTGCGTCGGTGTTGACACCCACAATCTTGTCGGTCCGGAACACAAGTGTGTTGACGGCGCCGATGAGGCTGGCTTCGGGTGTCGGCAAGTCGGCGATCTTCAGGGCGTCTTCCTTGTAGGGATAGGTGACGTTGGCGCCCAGGGCTCCCAGTGTGGCCAGCCCCGCCACGGCCTGGTCGAACTGGCCGGGCTGGACGTCGAAGCGCAGGTACACGGCGCCCAGGTCCGCCCCGCGGAACGCGCGGTTCATCAGAAACGGCGACAGGCTGTGTGCGACCGGATGCCCGATCACACCGTATAAATCTTGATTTGTGTCTTTGTTCATTTGTTATGGCGAAAGGGTGCGAAGGTCGTTGAAAAAATCCGGGTAGGAAATGTTGACGACCGAGGTTTCGTCCAGCGTGGTTGCGCCCTCAGCCATCAGCCCCGCGACCGTCAGTGCCATTGCGATTCGATGGTCGCCAAAAGTCGATACCTCCGCGCCCCGCAGCCGTGTCGGCCCCCGCACGATAAAACCGTCGTCCGTCGCCTCGATATCCGCGCCCATTTTTGCCAGGTTCTCCGTGATCGCGGCGATCCGGTCCGACTCCTTGAACTTCAACTCTCCGGCGCCACGGACCACCGTTTCTCCGGCGGCCTGCGTGGCCACCACCGCCAACAGCGGCAGTTCATCGATGGCCGCCGCCACACGTTTGGCGTCGTCCAGCACCAGTCCGTGCAGACCGTC
>CAYUDF010000388.1:0-2486 GCA_964443465.1 uncultured bacterium | reverse complement strand
TCCGGCGATCAGTATGGCCGACTTCACCTGTGCGCTGGCGACGGGCAACTCGTAGCGAATGCCTTTTAATTTCTTGTTGCCGATTGTCATGGGCAGGGTGCCGCCCTCGGCCAGCATGATCGCCGCGCCCATCAGGGCGAGCGGTTCGGCAATCCGTTCCATCGGTCGTTTCTTCAGGGAGTCGTCGCCGTCGATGGTAACCGTCATGTCCAGGCCCGCGGCCAGTCCTGCCATCAGTCTCGCCGTGGTGCCGGAGTTTCCCGCGTCGATGCGGGCTTCCGCTTTGAGGTCGTGGGACAGGATCATCGTTCGGCCGTCCGGCATCGTTTCGACAAAACAGCCCATTTCCCTCAGTGCCTGGGCTGTGCGCCCGACGTCCTGGGAGGGAGACAAACCGCCGATGACGCACCGGCCGGAAGCGAGAACACCCAGGATAAGCGCCCGGTGCGATATAGACTTGTCGCCGGGTACTTTGAGCACACCGTTGAGCCGGTCGACCGGTGTTACCAGTTTCTGCATTTTTATTTTCCGTCGGCCGTTACAGCGGCCGGTTTATCGCTCTTGTGACAAGGTCGATACTTTTCATCATGTCACCGAACTGATCGAACGTAAGGCTCTGTTTGCCGTCGCACAACGCGTCACACGGCGACGGGTGGACTTCGACGATGATGCCGTCGGCTCCCGCCGCGGTGGCTGCCAGCGCCATCGATGGAATGATGTCCACAAAACCGGCGGCGTGACTCGGGTCAACAATCACGGGCAGATGGCTGTTCTGTTTGATCACCGGGATCGCCGAGATGTCCAGTGTGCTCCGGGTCGCCTTCTCGAATGTCCGGATTCCGCGTTCACACAGAATAACCTGTGTATTGCCGTTGGACAGAATATATTCCGCGGCCATCAACAGCTCTTCGACGGTCGACATCATTCCGCGCTTGAGCAGCACCGGTTTTCTGATGCTGCCCACGGCCTCGAGCAGCGCGTAGTTCTGCATGTTCCGCGCGCCGATCTGTACGATGTCGGCGTATTCCGCAACCAGGCCGACCAGGTCGGGCGTCATGACCTCCGTAACGACGGGAAGGCCGGTTTCCTGACGGGCGGCGGCGAGGACTTTCAGACCCTCTTCACCCATGCCCTGAAAGCTGTACGGCGAAGTCCGCGGTTTAAACGCCCCGCCGCGGAGGATACGCGCCCCGGTGTCGTGGACCGCACGGGCTGTCGTCGACACCTGTTCGTAGGATTCAACCGCGCAGGGCCCGGCCATCACCACAAAATTGGGGCCACCGACGTCCACTCCGTCAGCTGCGACACCGCCGACTTTGACCACCGTGTTTTCCTGTTTGAACTCACGGCTGACCATCTTGTAGGCCTTGCTGATCGGCAGGACCTGATCGACACCGTCCGTTTTTTCCAGAAAACCCAGGTCAACCGAGCCGATGGCTTCGGTGACACCCACGATCGTCCGGTCCGAGCCGCGCGTCGGGTGCGGTTTGAACCCCAGCGATTCGATCGCCTTGATAACGCCGCTGATCTCGCTCATCGTGGCGTCCGGTTTCATGACTACCAGCATAGTTGTTCACTCCATATTAACAAAAGATCACACGTTTTCGATTCACTAATCCGGCCGTGTGCCGGAGATAATGGCGATTGTGCTGCAGTCCGGGGTATTTAGTCTCGCTCAACATCAGGAATGGACAGGACTGTCAGTACGAATCGCCATATCCTACGTCGCCTTTAGGTCGACGCAGGATCAATTTTACTCCCGCCAGAAATTCCGTAACGCTGGAAACGGCATCTTGACCCCGGGTCTCGCCGATCAGGCGGATCAGGCGGCTCCCGATGATCACGCCGTCGGCGTGACGGACCACGGTAGAGGCCTGTTCCGCCGTCGACACGCCGAACCCCACGTAGAGCGGCGTTCGGGTGTTTTGCCTTACCCGCCCGCAGAAGGCCCCCAGATCGCCTTCGAGCGGGTCGCGGGAACCGGTGACACCGGTGACCGATACCAGGTAGACAAAACCACCCCCGTCGTTTTCCGTGCCGTTGGCTCTCACGATGGCGCGGACGCGGTCCGCGCTGGACGTGGGCGCCACAAGATCGATGTAGTTGATCCCGCCGCCCTGGATCGTCCGGCGGATATCGCCGGATTCCTCCAGCGATACGTCGGGCAGGATCAGTCCGCCGATGCCGGATTCGGCGGCTACCGTGGTGAAGCGATCCAGCCCCATGTTGAGGACCGGATTGATGTAACTCATCGCGACCAGTGGTGTGTCCGTTTCGGCCGATATTTCCTTTGCCAGTTTGAGGGCGCGCTCCAACGTCATGCCCGCTTCCAGCGCGACCTGCGACGACTGCTGGATCACCGGGCCATCGGCGATGGGATCAGAGAAGGGAATGCCGATCTCGATGACGTCGCATCCGGCGCGGGCGGCGCCCAGAACCAGCTGGACAAACGTTTTCTCGTCCGGATAACCGGCGGTGAAAAACGG
>CAYUDF010000387.1:0-4086 GCA_964443465.1 uncultured bacterium | reverse complement strand
CGACACGTCACCATACTCGAATTCCAGTGTACCGAGGTTGTTAACCGCGTGCGCTTCCTGGACGCGATCGCCCACCTCCCTCGCCGTGTTCAGAACACGAAGATAACAATCCCGGGCAGCGTCGACATCTTGCTGGACGTTCAGCACTCGACCGAGCCCGACGAGAGGTGTCAGAGCGGCACGCCTCTGGCCTACCGCTTCGAACAGGTCGGCCGCCGTCTCGTATTCGGTCCGTGCCGCCGACAGTTCACCTCGCTGAAGCAAAATGTAACCCAGACTGGTCCTGGCGTGGGCTTCGCTCGCGCGGTCTTTCGACAGCTGCGCCAGCTCCAGACGCTTCTGGTTCAGCTCGACGCATTCGTCGTACCGTCCCTGCCACGCGACGGCAAATCCCTTGAATCCGAGTGCTGTCATCCAGTTGGTGGTGTCACTCGCCGCGCGCGAAACCTGGATCGACGTGTCGATCGCCTCCATTCCCGGCACCGTCTTACGCGTCATGATCTCGGTCCATCCCTTGATGGTGAGCATCCTGCCGAGTAAAACCGAATCGGCCGACGCCCGCGCTTCTTCAATGGTTGACGAAGTCAAGGCAAGGACAGAGTCGTACGCCCCCGCGTTGAATAACGAATCGGCGATAACTTCCGGTTTTGTCAGCGGAGGAAATGTTCTCGAGTAAGATGACCGCCCACTCCAGATGGCGACCAGGAGACAGACGCCACAAAGAAGCAGAACACGCGGTGCGTCAGGTCGGAGAGATACCATGTTGTTATTGTAGCAGGTATAACCATTCGGTCCCACTCTGTACTACTACAACTATGATTCTTTACCGGGTCGTGATGTTCACAAGTTATTTTTTTCACATGTGACATCCGGGGCGCTGGCGGGTCCTATGAGTATGTACCGAATTGCAGCAAAAGCTTGAGCCCGGCTGGGCCGTTCCACTTCTGGTGGCCGGCTTCATACTGCGCCGGGGTGCAATTGACTTCACGTTTGTTCCCTTCCCTCTTACTCAAGGAGAAACAAAATGTATCGTTGCCACCCCCTCCATCTGGCCATCACTCTTTCAATCCTGATGATCTTGGCACTTCCCTCCCACGCTGAGTGGATCGACGGCGGCAATCCGATCTCGCCGGCGCCGGCCGGAGGAGATGTTCCCGTCGTAGTCACCGATGGCGCCGGTGGCGCTATCGTTACCTTTACAGATCCAAACGGCCTCTACGCACAACGCTTCGACGGATATGGGAGTGTGGTCTGGACGTCCGGCAACGCCGTACTGAGTCTGGCCGCGGGTAATATCAATTCCACGATTGCTGTCTCCGACGGCGCCGGTGGCGCAATCGTTGCGTGGAGCGACACGCGGAGCGGCCCCACCAACCGGAACATATACGCCCAACGTGTCGACGCGAACGGCGGCGTCCTGTGGCAGACCGACGGCATGCCTGTGTGCACCGCCGTCGGCAACGCAATAACTCCGACGATCGTAACCGACGGCGCCGGTGGCGCGATCATCGCGTGGCGCGACGCCCGCGCAGGTGTCGATATTTACGCACAGCGGGTGGACGCAACCGGCGATACCCTGTGGACATTCGACGGAATTCCCGTCTGTCTCGCCACGAGCACGCAGGAGGAACCAGTATCGGTTTCCGACGGGACCGGCGGCACGATCGTCGTGTGGAGAGACGGGCGAGCGGGCGGAGCTAACACCGATATCTATGCACAGCGGATTGATGGCGCAGGCAATCCGGTGTGGACGCCGGACGGCAGGCCGGTGAGCACTGATCTCGCCTTTCAGTGGACGCCGTGCGTCGTCCCGGATGGTGAGAGCGGCGCGATTGTCGCGTGGCGAGACGAACGCAACGCCTACAACGACATCTACGCCCAACGCGTCGACCAGTACGGGTTGCGCATGTGGGATAACGACGTGCCGATTTGTGCGTTGGCCGACTACGCGGGTACGCCTCTGGCCGTCTCGGACGAGACCGGGGGTATGATCACGGTGTGGCGGGACGGACGCAATCCGGGCTCCAACTACGACCTCTACACGCAGCGGGTGAGCGCCGAAGGCTTTGTTCTGTGGACGGTCGATGGGGTCGCCGTCTCGACGGTGCCGGGTTACGATGACGACAAGATCCAGGCACAACCCGTTTCTGACGGAGCGGGAGGCATGATCGTGGTGTGGGAGGACTGGCGGAGAGTGGACACCACCGGCGACATCTACGGACAACGGATCGACCGCGACGGAAATACCCGCTGGCAAACAGGGGGCGCGCCGGTTTGTGCAGAACCGCGCGACCAGTACGCCCCAGCGGTCATCCTGAACGACCAGGGAGATGCCCTGGTTGCGTGGACCGATTGGCGCAACCCAATCGGGGCCGAGATCTACGCCCAGCGCGTCGGGGTCCAGCGCGGCAACTGGGGCCACGTCGCGGGAACGATCGCGGCGGTCAAAGACGTTGCCGCCGACCAGGGCGCCAGGGTGATGGTCGAGTGGTCGGCCAGCCGGCTCGACGCCTTCGAGGTACGCACGGTGACACACTATTCGGTGTGGCGCGCCGTCGACCGCTTCCCGGCGGGAGCCGCTTCAGCCGTTATGGTAGAACTGTCCGAGGTTGGAAGGGAGTTTGGCGACGGAACCGGCCGCGTAACCCGCGCAGGTGGGAGCGACTATTACTGGCAGTGGATGGGCAACGTCGACGCCATGTACTTCCCCGGTTACGCGTTCACCGCACCCACGCTCGGCGACTCCATGGCCGGCAACGACGCGTGGCAATACTTCCAGGTGGTAACGCACACGTCCGACTCATACGAGTTCTGGGTATCGCCGCCGGACAGCGGGTATTCGGTGGATAATCTTTCGCCGTCGAGCCCGCAGAACGTCGCCGCCTACTACGACAATGTATCGGGTACGATGTCGTTATGGTGGAGCTCGAATGCCGAGGACGATCTTTCGCACTATCACGTCTACCGAGGTTCCGGCCCCGATTTTGTTCCTTCCGACGCCAACCGCATAGCCGCGGTGACAGACACCGTCACGTCGGGTCACCCGTACCCCCCACAACAGCCGTGGCACTACAAGTTTTCGGCTGTGGACGTCCACGGCAACGAAAGCGTCCACGCAATTCTGGCGCCGGGTGACATCGAAACACCAACATTGGTCGCGGGCTACAACGCTGCGTGGGATGGGGAAGCCGTCGAGGTTTCGTGGCGGTTAGCCGATGTCGAGGGCACGCCCGGTTTTGAGGTTTACCGGAAGACGACTGACGGCGCCGAGTACCGGCCGCTTCGTGTTGCCGTGTTCGCGACAGACGAACGTTATTATTTCCGGGACGCAACGGTGACGCGGGGCCGGAGTTACACCTACCGGGTAACAATCACCGGGGACGAAGCAGAAGCGGCATCGTTCGAGGCCACCGTTTCGGTGCCCACGGCAAAACTGACGCTCTACCAGAACTACCCCAATCCGTTCCGGCCGAAAACGACGATTGGTTTTGAACTACCAGTTGCGGCGCGCGTGGAACTGACCGTGTACGACGTCGGCGGCCGCAGGGTGGCGACGCTCGTCCGGGGAATGCGGGGGGCGGGATACCACGAAGTCCCCTTCGAGACGGGCGGAGAGCCGGGCACGGGCGGCCTTGCCTCGGGGGTGTACTTCTACAAGCTTAACGCCGGCAAGGCAACTGTGGTGAGGAAATTAACCATACTGAAATAGACGAATCGGGCTCGAACGAAGACTCGATTCTCATCCGTATCCTGGAGGTCGACTCACACTATCCAATTAGAGGATTTCGGGATCGCGGACTGTACGGTCGCTGTCGGTGTTACCCGTGTTCAGTGTTTCCGCCGGTTCAAACAATAACACATGGACTTCTTTTTCTGCACGCGGACAATGCTCAGTGCCGCGTGGCACGATAAGAAACTCTCCTTCGTTTACAGTCACCGTCCGGTCGCGGAACTGCATCTCGAACGATCCGTCGATCACGAGGAACAGTTCGTCCTCGCCATCGTGCTGGTGCCACTCAAAAGCGCCCTTGAATTTGGCCAGGCGGACGTGTTGTCCGTTGAGCTCGCCCACGATCTTGGGCTGCC